>CAZCVB010000209.1:0-2895 GCA_964501805.1 uncultured Desulfobacteraceae bacterium
AACCCGCGACAATCACGTTGGCAACGTGAGGCTCTACCAGCTGAGCTATTCCCGCCTGACTGATCTTAGTATTTTACAGCCCGGACCCGCTTTGTCAACAGAAAATCTTGCGCCCCCCGGAACGGGCCTCAGGCCTTTTTATGGGCCGTGGATGCCGGTTCTTCCCGTTTCCGCGTCGAAAAGAAGACCTCCCGGAACTGCCTGAAATAGTCCCACCCGGACCACAGGGTCAGGACCAGCGCGGCCCAGAGGAAGACCATGCCCACCACGTGGAAATTTACGCCGAGGTAGGAATAGTGGAGGCAGAGGCCCGAAAGGGCCACGGACTGGAAGATGGTCTTGTATTTCCCGAGGACGCTCGCCTGGATAACCACTCCCTCGCTCATGGCGATTCCCCTCAGGCCGGTCAACGCCATCTCCCGGGCGATGATGACCATGACCATCCATACGGGGATCCGCTGAAGAGGGATGAGCATGATCATGATCATGCTCACCATGAGCTTGTCGGCCAACGGATCGAGGAATTTCCCGAGGACCGTCACGTCGCCGTACTTGCGCGCGAAATAGCCGTCCAGGATATCGGTAATGGATGCCAGCCCGAAAAACAGGGCCGCCAGGAAACTCATCCACCGGCCCTGGAAAGAGAGGCAGACCAGCACCAGGGGGATACAGGCCAGGCGGATGCCCGTCAGGGTGTTGGGAAGGTTTGAAATTTCCTTTTTAGGGCGCGGGTTCATCGGCTGTTCATCGCCTCCGGGCCCGGGATCATTTCCCCTGTTTCCGGAAAGTTTCATAATAGGCCATTACCTTTCTGACAAAGGACCGGGTTTCGGGAAAGGGGGGGATCCCTTTGTAGTCGGCGACCGCCTCCGGGCCGGCGTTGTACGCGGCCACCGCCAGGGCCCGGTTGTTGTTGAACCGCCGGAGCAGGCGGCTCAGGTACCGGGCCCCGCCCAGGATGTTTTCCTCCGGGTCGAACGGGTTGGAGACGTTCATGGCGTCCGCCGTGCCCGGCATCAACTGCATCAGGCCCTGCGCCCCCTTGACAGAGACGGCCTGGTGGTCGAAATCGGACTCGGCCTTGATCACCGCCTTGATCAGGGCCGCCTCCAGCCCGAAGCGTCGGGAGGCGTCGCGGATAATGCCCCGGTATTCCCGGATATACTGGGCGGAACTCTTGTGCGTGGTGGACATGTAGAGCCGGTAGCGGCTGTCCGTGTACAGGTTGGTGAAGTGCCAGACGCCGTTTTGGTCCCGGTACCGGTAGATATCCGCCCACGCGGACTGCCCCGCGAGGAGCAGGAAAAGGAGGCCCCACAGGGCGGCCGTGGATACCCTGCCCGCGCCCATTTTAAAACTACGCCCGGGCCCGGTTCCAGTCGGCCAGGAACTTTTCCAGCCCGATATCGGTGAGCGGGTGCCGGATCAGTTGCTGGATGACCTTGTAGGGGATGGTGGCGATATCCGCGCCCATGAGGGCGGCGTCCAGGACGTGAACCGGGTTCCGGATGCTGGCGACGATTACCTCCGTCTCGAACCCGTAGTTGTCATAGATGGCCAGGATCTCTTCCACCAGGTCCATCCCCCGGTGACTGATGTCGTCCAGCCGCCCCACGAAGGGACTGATATAGGCGGCCCCGGCCTTGGCCGCCATGAGGGCCTGGAGCGGTGAAAAACAGAGGGTGACGTTGGTCCGGATCCCCTCTCCGGACAGGATCTGGACGGCCTTGAGACCTTCCTCGATCAGGGGAATCTTGACCACGATGTTGTCCGCGATCCCGGCCAGTTCCCGGGCCTCTTGCACCATGCCCTCGCTGTCCGTGCTGACCACCTCGGCACTCACCGGGCCGTCCACGATGCCGCAGATCTCTTCTATGAGCCCCTTGAACTCCCGGCCTTCTTTTGACACCAGGCTGGGGTTGGTGGTGACGCC
Organism: uncultured Desulfobacteraceae bacterium; assembly: GCA_964501805.1. Taxonomy (GTDB): domain Bacteria; phylum Desulfobacterota; class DSM-4660; order Desulfatiglandales; family Desulfatiglandaceae; genus CAZCVB01. The sequence continues at coordinate 1,934 of CAZCVB010000209.1, forward strand.
GTCCACCATTCCCAAAGCGCCCGCCTTTTTTATCTCCTCGATGTTGGCCGTATCAATGAAAAATTTCATGTCTCCTCCTTGTTTTTTGACTGGGATTCAAACCTGTCCGCGCATTCCCTGCTGCAGAAAAAATATACCTGTCCCCCGACGACCCGCCGCCTGGCGTCCCGAAGGGGAATATAGGTCCCGCACTGCGGGTCCCGGACCATTTCGTCGAAGCGCTCGTTTTCCCCGTGGACGCCCTGTCGCCCGAGGCCCGTGATCCCCTTCCAGATCCGGTACAGGAGATAGAACAGGAGTGCCAGGATCAGGAGACGCATGGGCGCGCTCTCCAGGTGGTTTCCATGATGGCGGGTGCTTCCATGATTTCTCCAAAGCCCCGGCGTCCCTTAATACCGGATCGCGGTTCCATCCCGTCGTCAACCGCGAAAAACGGGGCCTTTCTCAGATTCCGGTTACGGGGATGACCTGCTGTTCCGGATCCTGAAGATCCGCCAGGAGTCCGCGCATGGATTTTCCGAGCACCGGGTGGACCAGGCGCGGGGCCAGTTGCACCATCGGTTCCAGTACGAACCGCCGCGTGTGCATGAGCGGGTGGGGGACCGTCAGGTCCGCTTCGTCAATCACGTCTTCCCCAAAGAGAAGGATGTCCAGGTCGATGGGACGGGGCCCCCATTTCCCTTTCCGGACCCTTCCCATGGCGGCCTCGATCTCCAGGAGCCTTTCCAGAAGTTCCCGGGCCGGTCGTTCCGTGTAAAGGGCGAAGACGCCGTTGACGTACCAGTCCTGGTCCTCCACGCCCACGGGCGCCGTACGGTAAAAGGGCGACCGGGCCGTGAGCAGAACCCCCGGCAGCCTCCCGGCCCTTTCCACGGCCTCCCGGCAGTTTTTCAGGCGGGCGCCCATGTTCGAGCCGACGCCGATATACGCGGTTTTTCCCATCCCCCGGTTCATCCGTTCCG
>CAZCVB010000209.1:2995-4425 GCA_964501805.1 uncultured Desulfobacteraceae bacterium
TTCGAGCCGACGCCGATATACGCGGTTTTTCCCATCCCCCGGTTCATCCGTTCCGGCGGCCCGGTGCGTCCTTTCCGGTCACAGGGAGAGGCCCTTGAGTCTTGAGACGGCCGCTTCCAGCCGTTCCCGTTTCTGGGTCAGGGCGATGCGGAAGTATCCCTCGCCCGGATCTCCGAATCCGTTGCCCGGCGTGACCACCAGGCCGGCCTCTTCCAGGAGCCGGGTCGCCAGCCGGGCCGATGTGTATCCTTCGGGCACGTCCACCCACAGGTAAAACGTGGCCCGGGGCGCGGTCACCTTGAATCCCGCGTCCCTCAGCCCCCGGACCATGAGGTCTCTTCGGCGGCCGTAGGTACGGACCATCTCTTCCACGCAGGCCTGGTCCCCGCGGATGGCGGCGATGCCCGCCATCTGGACCGCCTGGAACACCCCCGAGTCGATATTGCTCTTGATGCCCCCCAGTCCCTCGATGGCCTCCCGGTTGCCCACCGCGAACCCGATCCGCCACCCGGTCATGTTATAGGTCTTGGAAAGGGAATGAAACTCGAGGCCCACCTCGCGGGCCCCCTCGGCCTGGAGAAAGCTGGGGGGCCGGTACCCGTCAAAGGCCATCTCCGTGTAGGCGGCGTCATGGCATACGATGATCCGGTGTTGCTTGGCGAACGCCGCCACCCGTTCGAAAAAAGGGATGTCCGCGACAGCGGAAGTGGGGTTGTTGGGATAATTGATGAAGAGGATGCGGGCGCGCGCCGCAATCTCGTCCGGAACCGCCTCCAGGTCGGGGAGAAATCCGTTCTCCCGGACCAGCGGCATGAAAAAGGTCTCTCCCCCGGCAAAGAGCGTGGCGATATGGTACACGGGATAGGCGGGTGTGGGGACCAGGGCCACGTCCCCGGGATTGATGAAGGCCATGGGGAAATGGGCGATCCCCTCCTTGCTTCCGATGAGGGAGACCACCTCGGTATAGGGATCCAGTTCCACCCCGAACCGGTCCTGGTACCACCGGGCCACCGCTTCCTTGAACCCGGCCATACCCGAATAGGACGGGTACCGGTGGGTGGCCGGGTCGTCCACCGCCGTTTTCAGGGCGTCGATGATATGGGGCGGGGTGGGCAGATCGGGATCCCCCACCCCCAGGTCGATGATGTCCACGCCGCGGGCCTGGACCTCGGCCTTTTTCCGGTCGATCTCCTTGAACAGATAGGGGGGAAGCTTTTTCAGCCGTTCGGCCGGTTCAAATAGGGTCATCTACTGGTTTTTCCTCCTTGGCGCTCTTCCTTGCATGAATCCGCCCGAGGCGGACAAGGGTTGTATTTGCCGCCCCTTGAGGCGTTCGATGCTTTTGATGATACCCCGTTGCTTGCGGCAGGGTAGGTTATTGTCCCATTCTGGGAATGGGAGAAAAACCCTCGCCTTCAGGCGAAGACTTT
>CAZCVB010000210.1:0-4414 GCA_964501805.1 uncultured Desulfobacteraceae bacterium
TTTTTCCACGGGCGACAAGCCGCAGGTAACCGGGAACATCCACGCGGGCGGGGCACGCCTCGCGGCAGGGGACGAGATCCGCTTCCTCCCTGCCGGGGCGGACCGATTTGTCCATCAAGGCGCCCGTGGGGCAGACCGCCACGCAGGCCGTGCAGAATTTACATCCCGAGTCTTCAAGGGTGGGCGCCAGGCTCCCCACCCGGACATTCCCGTCCGCATCGTACACGAACCCGATGGCCTCCACGCCCCGGACATCGCGGCAGACCCGGACACACCGCGTACAGCCGATACACAGGTTGTAGTCCCTGATAAACAGCGGCTCCCGATCGATCACGGGCAGATCCGTGGGGACCCACCTAGGGGTTTCCGGAGGAATCCCGATGTAACCGGCCACATTCTGGAGTTCACAGCGGCCGAACCGGGCGCAGCACCGCTCGTTTTCAGGCACGTTTAAGGAACACTGGCTCCGGCTGCACCCCTCCCGCTGGGCACAGGTCAGGCAGGCGTGCGGGTGGCGCGCCATTATGGGGATCAGATTCTCCCGCCGTTTTTCCCGGATGCGGTCATTATCGGTGATGACCGCCATGCCTTCGGCGACCGCGGTCCCGCAGGATTCCACCAGGTCCGCCTCGCCCGCCACCTCCACCACGCAGAGACCGCATCCCTTTCCCGCCTCCTCCGGCATGGCATTTTCAATCCTCCGGTCCCCCTGGTACACAGCCTTTGCCGCGCCCGCGCCCCTGGCCGGGGGCAGGTCCGGGTGGTGACAGAGGGCGGGGATGTAGATGCCGGCATCCCGCGCCGCCTCAAGTATGGTCGTCCCGGCCGGAACTTCGACCGCATGCCCGTCAATGGTCAATCGAACCTGATCCATCTGATCGTGTTCCCGTTCAAAGGCCGTCCCTTCCCGCGTGGCGGACGGATCCGCGTCACCATGAATGCGAGATGGCGCCCGCGCCGCAGGCCGTGACGCACGGCAGGGGGAGCCGGCCGGATACCGGTTTGCACGGTCCGCATTCATATTTCAGCTTTTTCCTCTTTCCCCCGGCCACCATGACCACGGGTTCCTCCCGAAACGGATCGTTCGGATCTTCATCCACCACGACAAAGACCCGGGCCGGGCACGCGGAAACGCACTCGCCGCACCCGTCGCATCTGTCCGTATCGATGCGGATGAAAAAATCCCCGGACGCGTCCTTGTATCCGTAATTGGCCAGCATGCCTCTCCTCCCCGCCATGGACGGTCTTCGCTCCCGGCCGTTTGTCCCGCACTGCACCGCGGGCGTTATTTCTTCCGCCCCTTTCCCTTCAGGCACAGGGCGTGTCCGAACAGGGCGGCCCCCACGGCCCCGGCGATCTGGGTATCCCACCGGGTGGTCATCCGCTCGAGTTTGATCAGGGGCATCAGCCGGTCCATGACCCCGCGGTTCTTGGCCATCCCGCCGGTGACCGCAAACTCGGGGATCACGCCCAGCCGCTCCACCAGCGAGTAGATCCGCGCCGCCATGGCCTTGCAGTAGGCGGCAAGGACCTGCTCCGTGGTCCAGCCCTTGCGCAACAAGGCGGTTGCCTCGGATTTGGCGTACACCACGCAGGTATTCGATACGGCTTCCGGCTCTTCGCCCTCATACCGGAAAGACCGCTCACCCACCTCGTTGATGGAGATTCCCAAAAGATCCGCAAATACCTCCATGCCGCGCCCGGTCCCGGCGGCGCACTTGTCGTTCATCAGGAAGTTGGTCACCCTTCCCTTTTCATCACACTGGATGGCCTTGATATCCTGCCCGCCCACATCCAGGACCGTTCGGACCTTCGGGCCGTATATGAAGTTGGCCCCGCGCGCGTGGCAGGCGATCTCGGTGAGGGTCCGGTCGGCAAAGGGGACGTTTACCCGGCCGTAACCGGTGCCGACACAGTAATCCATCCGGTCCTCGGGCATGTCGGTCGCCTCAAGGGCGTAATTCAGGGCGTTCCGGGCGCTTTCGGGGCTGTCGGATCCGGTCCGCATGTTGGCATAGGCGAAAATCCGGCCGTCCGCCATGATAACCGCCTGGGAACTGACCGAACCCACGTCGATCCCCACGGTGATATACGTGGCGGCCTTCCAGTCGATATCAGGATCCTTCCAGTTGGACTCCGTCCACCGCCAGAATTCCTGTTTTTTTTCCTCAGTCATTTCCATTTCCTCCGCTCCCTGGATTTTTTTGCCGGCCTCTATGCCGCTTCAGCGGCCACAACGGCGGCGCCTGCGGCGGCCCCGTACTCGGGTTCATCCGGGATATGGATTTTCTCCACCTTCAGCTCCCGTTTCACGGATTCCACGAACCCGGGGTTCCTTGCCACACCGCCGATCAGGACCACGTCTTCGTTGACGCCGACCCGGCGGAGCATGGAAACGATCCGGCTCGCCATGGCGTCGTGAATGGCCCGGCTGATATCCGCCTTGTCGGTCTTCGCATGAATCAGGCCCACCACCTCGGATTCCGCGAAAATCACGCACTGCGCGTTCATGGGGATGCTCTTTTCCGACCGGAGGCACATGGGGCCCATCTCCTCAAGGGGGACCTCCAGGGCGCGCGCCATGGCCTCGATAAACGCGCCGGCACCGGCCGCGCATTTTTCATTGATGGCAAAATCGAGCACGTTCCCCTTTTCATCGATCTTGACCGCCCGGCCCTCCTCCGCGCCCACATCCGCCACCGTCCGGGCGCTCTCAAAAAAGAAACCGGCCGCCCTGGCCATGGCCTTGATGTCGTTCACCCCGGCGTCGGCAATGGTGACGGCCTCCTTGCCGGAACCGGTCCCGGCGATCCGATCAAGGTCTTTTTTCGATATGCCCGCGGCCTGAAGGGCCTGCTCAAGAGAGGCGCTGACGGCCTTTTCCTGGTCAAAACCGGTCAACACCATTCCTTTTCCAATGATCTCACCGTCTTTCAGAATAACGGTCTTGGTGTTTTTCGCCCCGCAATCGATTCCTGCAGTGATCATTCCCTGGACCTCCCGTTTCGGATTGTTGATTGAGCCCGGCATTCCCGCTCGTGTTGCATATTACCTTTGCAGGTCATCACGTGGCAACCCTTCTTCAAAAAAACCGGCGCCATTTTCTCAATCCCGGTTGCCCGCCACGGGTTTCACCGGGTGTCCCGGCGACATCCCCGATCGCCGGAAAGGTGTCGGACCCGGGCCGCAGACGGCCTTGCCCCTTGATTTCATCTCCCGGGTGTGGTGGATTGACTGAATCGCCACGGGAATATTACGGTTAACGGACAATCCCGCCGCAGGGCAGCGGGGAATCAACCCTGTCCGCCTCCGGCGGGCTGAAATTGCAGGCAGGAGGTATCATGGAAAGAGACGAGATCATAAGAATTATTCAGAAGCGACTCGGCCTCGAGGACCCTGAATTCCGGGCCATTGAGACCAATCCCCGGTTCCAGCGCCTGTTCGACAATGCCGCGGCGGCCTCCGGCTATCGGCTGGTGGCCGAGGTCGTCGAATCCAGGGGCTGCCATTCGGGCCATCGCGTGGGGCAGAAACTTGTTTTCGATTCCACGGGGAATCTCCTTACCCGGGAATCGCCCGAGCGGGTCTGCGCCTTTCTCCTGCCCAATCTGCTCCTTTTGATCAATGCCTTTTTCGAGAACCTCATGAACGGAAGGGACCCGAACGAGGTGATCTTCAACCGGACGGGATGTTTCGACGTGGGCCCCGCCTGCGGCGGGTGGGGGCACGTGGTCATGGAGATGAGGGCCGTGAAAAAAGAGGTTTGAGAGCGGGGGCGTGGCGCGGGGAACACTCGGGATCCCGCCGGCCGGGGAAAATTCCGGCTCAGGGGGCCGCTGCGTGGACCTGCCGGACCGACATCAAAGGGTTCGTTCCAGGTTGATGGTTTTGGAGGGGCTGAACCGGTTTGCGCTGAAGAAATGTATCAGCCTGGAATCGTTCCAGTCGACCAGGGTGTTTATTTTTTTAACCCCGACATTTCTGAGATGCTCCACAAATTCGTCAATCAACCGCTCACCAATACGCTTATGCTGGTAATCGGGGTCAACACCGATGGTATCCAGCCTGGCTTCTTCATCGAAGATACCGTATTCCCCCATGTAGAGCTCTCCCATGACAAACCCGACCACTCTTCCATCCTCTTCCTCGGCCACAAGCGAGGCGGGCAGGTAATCCTTGGATTGAAAAAGCTTTTCGAACTTCACTTCATAGTACTCCGGCCGGGAAGACTTGAGTATCTTCTCGTCAATCGCCACTATGGCGTCAAAATCGTCAGCCTTCATGAGCCTGATTTTAATGGTGCTCTCGTTCATGGGGCCTCCTTTTTTCTGCTCTTTCTGACGATTGTTCTTTCTTCTTCGGGAATGGGCGGGGGAACAGGACCGCCGGAAATCTTTGTCACCGCACCGAAACG
>CAZCVB010000211.1:0-1224 GCA_964501805.1 uncultured Desulfobacteraceae bacterium
GATGCGACTTGCCGGGAGGTCCGGAGCGGAAGGAAAGCGCGGCCGTCCCGAATGGGTCTCCGTGAGAACGGGAAGGAATATGAGGTTTCCCGCCTGGAGAGGGACGGGATTCGGAGAAGATGATACCGGCATATCCGGTCCAGGGTATGACTGGGGTTGCAGCCGGCCTTCGGAGCCGGGCTTCCGGGTGTGACGGATCCGCGGGAGGCCTTCCGGCCTGCTGCGGACCCGTCCCTTTCCCCGGGGCGGCTACCCCGTCTTGACGGTGATTTTCCTGGGAACTGCCGGTGCCACCTTCGGCAGGGTCAGCCGCAGGACCCCGTCCCTGAGCGTGGCCTCTATCCCGGACTGGTCGATCACCTCAGAGAGCGTAAAGGATCTCAGAAATTTTCCGGTCTGGTATTCCCGCAATACTGCGACCTCGTTTTCCCCTTCCGGCCGGGTGACATCTCCGGAGAGGGTCAGCGTGCTGTCCCGGAGATCGATGGTGAGATCCTTCGCCTTCACGCCCGGCATATCGGCCAGGACGATGATCTCTTTTTCGGTTTCAAAGATATCCACCGCCGGAGTATAGGTGGGTCCCGGTTTCAACTGCTCCGGCCGGGGGCCTATTTCCTTTTTGTCCTGTACCTTAAGGGCTGTGGATTCAGTTGCACTCATGATATCGACACCTCCTTTCGCTCGGAGTTTCCGGATGTCAGGATGCCTTTACCGTGATCTGTTTCGGTTTTGCCGCCTCGGCCTTGGGCAGGGTGATGGTCAACAGACCGTCCGTGCTGACCGCTTCCACCTTTCCGGTATCGATCTCCGAGGGGAGGCTGATCATCCTGCTGAATTTTCCCGCTTCCCTTTCCCGCCTGTGATAGACGGCGTTTTCATCCTCCACAGGGATCTTCCGTTCACCCGAGATGGACAGGCTGTTGCCGGTGACGGATATCTCCAGGTCATCCGCCGCCATGCCCGGGAGTTCCGCGCGGACATAGAAGTTGTCCATGTCCTCCGTGAGATTGATGAGCGGAAAGACGCCCGCGCTTCCGTCTCCCGGCAGGCTTCGCGTCAGGCCTTCCATGAGACGGTCCATCTCTCTTCGCATCCGACCCAGTTCCTCGAACGGATCCCACTCGGGCCAACCGCTTAACCTTCTGATCAACATGGTCCATTCCTCCTTTCCTTTCAAGTCGCCCGCCGGTCCGGGCAACCGCCCGGGTGGCGTCCTTGCGGGCC
>CAZCVB010000211.1:1324-4394 GCA_964501805.1 uncultured Desulfobacteraceae bacterium
CGGGCCTTATGGTATTTATATGCTGTAATAACAGATGGTTACCTTGCAAGGTCATATAAAAAATAATCACGTTTTCCCCCCTGTCAAGGTGGGGCGCCGGGAAATCCCCCGCCGTTTCCCGGCCCGGCCGGGTCGAGGGATGGAACGAACCGCGCGCCGCCCCCGACCTTGAACGCCGTTCCCCGGCGGGATGGATAAAATCCACTTTAAAAGGGGCGGGATTTATGGCAAACTTCACCGGAATTCATGGAAAAACGGGGAGGGGTTTTGCTGTGGGCGAGAAGCGGCGGACAAGATCGCGGCACGCGGGATTCATATCAACGCGGATTGCAGGGACGGACGGCGTTTCCCTGGAGATCGAAAAATGGGCCGCCGTCCTGGAGAGGAACGGTTACCGGTGCTTCTATTTCTCGGGTGAAAACGATCGGCCGGAGGATCGGTGCCGTCTCGAGCCGGAGGCCCATTTCCTGCACCCGGAGATCCTGGCCCTTGCCCGGGCCTGTTTCGGAAAGGACACGCGGTCCGCAAAAACCACGCGCGAGATCCACCGGCTCACGGAACATCTGAAGGAGAGGATCTACGCCTTTGTCCGGGATTTCGATATCGACCTGATCATTCCCGAGAACGCTCTGGCCATCCCGCTCAACATCCCCCTGGGGCTGGCGCTGGTGGAATTCATCGCGGAAACCGGTTTTCCCACGCTGGCCCATCACCATGATTTTTCGTGGGAGCGGGACCGGTTCCTCGTCAACGCGGTGAAGGACTACCTGGACATCGCCTTTCCTCCCAACCTGCCGCCCATCCGGCACGCGGTGATCAATTCACTGGCCAGCCAGCAGTTGAGTTATCGCAAGGGCATCTCCAACACGGTGGTCCCCAACGTGTTCGATTTCGCCACCCCGCCGCCGCCGTTCGTGAACTGCTCGGCCCGGCTTCGGCGGAGCGCCGGGCTGGAAGAGGACGATCCTTTTATCCTGCAGCCCACGCGGGTGGTGCCCCGAAAGTGGATTGAAAGAAGCCTGGAAATCGTCCACCTCATGAACCTGAAGCGGCCCGTCCTGGTGGTGTCCCACTCCGCCGAGGATGAAGGCGACGCCTACAACCTGAGGGTGCGGGAGTATGCGCAGCGGCTGGGGGTGAAACTGGTCTCCATCGAACACCTGGTGCGGCCGAAGGAGAATCCGGACGGCGGAACGGAGACCGGGTTTTTCTCCATCGGCGACGTTTACCGGTGCGCGGACCTGGTCAGCTATCCCTCGGGATACGAGGGGTTCGGAAACGCGTTCCTCGAGACCATCTACTACCAGAAACCGATTGTCGTAAACCGTTATTCCATTTATATCGTGGACATCGAACCCAAGGGCTTTGACGTGATCCCCATTGAGGGCTTTGTCACGCGCGATATCATTGAAAAGATCTTTGAGGTCCTCAACCATGACGACCGGCGGATGCGGATGGTCGAGACGAATTATGAGCTGGGGCGCCGATATTTTTCCTACGAGGTGCTGGAACAGCTGCTTCTGGGGATGATCCGCACGCTGGAAATGTACTACCGGGCATGACATGAGAAAATACAACATCGCGCTGCTCCATTATTCGTGTCCGCCGGTGGTGGGCGGTGTTGAGGAAATCGTCCGCCAGCAGGCCCTGCTGTTCAACCGCCATTACCACAACGTGAAGGTCTTTGCTGCGGTCGGCGGCGCGTTCACGGACCGTTGCGAAGTGGAAATCAATCCGCTTCTGGGCTCAACGAACCGGCAGGTGATGAACGCCCACCGGCTGTGCCTGGAGGGGAAGACGGAAAAGATGGAGGCCCTTGCGGGGAAGATCTACCGCTACCTGCTGGAGGCGTTGAAAGGCTTCGACGTGGTGATCGCCCACAACGTCCTCACCATGTCCTATAATCTTCCCCTGGCGGCCGCGCTTCACCGGCTGGGCCGCGAGGGATATCTTCCCATCATCAGCTGGAACCACGACTCCCCCTATTTCTATCCCGATTACCCGGAATACCTGGATCGTTTTCCGTGGAACATGCTCAAACGGGCCTATGCGGGGATTCACTACGTGGCCATCTCGGAAAGCCGGAAACGCTTGTTCACGGAATTTTACGGGACGCGGAAGCAGGTGCACGTCATTCCCAACGGGATTGATCCCATCGGGTTCTTCAGGCTCGATCCCGGAACGGTGCGCCTTATCCGGGAGGAGGGCCTGTTCGAGGCCGAGTTTCTCATGGCGCAGCCCTCGCGGCTCCACCCGCGGAAAAACGTGGAACTCTCCATCCGCGTCACCCGGGCCCTGCGCGACCGGGGAGTCGGGGCCCGGCTCCTGGTAACCGGGGCCCATGATCCGCACGAACCCAAAACCATGGCCTATTACCACCGCCTGAAACGGCTGATCCGTGAACTGGATCTCGAAAAAGACGTCCTCGTCATGGCCGAGTATGTTTTCAGGAGCGGTGAAAAACTCTCCGCGGACCGCATCACCATCCGCGATCTGTACCTGATCGCGGACATCCTTTTTCTTCCCAGTCTTCAGGAGGGATTCGGCGTTCCTTTGCTGGAAGCGGGGATGATCAAACTCCCCGTGGTGTGCTCGGATATTCCGCCTTTCAGGGAGATCGGCGGAGAGGACGTGTGCCGGTTCGACCTGAAGGATTCCCCGGATACCATCGCCCGCAAGATTTTGGCCTTCACCGGCGGCCTGGAACCCCATCGGATGTTCCGGAAGGTGATCCGCGACTATGCCTGGGACAATATCTACCACCGGAAGATCCGGCCGCTTCTGGACCGGGTGGTCGGGGCCTGAGTCTCTCCTTTTCCTCTAATTCCGCCGAATCCGCCCTATCTCATGCCGGGAAGGTTTTGGGACCGCGCACTCTCCTGTTGCGTCCTGATCATGATTCCGCCGGTTTGCGCCCTGTCTCCGTTCCCACCGTTTCCCGTCCTCTCCGGTCGTCCGTGCCGCCCCGCCCGGGCCCGGGACAACCCGGTCGGCAAAGAACCGGGCTGAAAAATCTCCGGGCCGGTCTTGACAATTTCGAAACCGTGTTTATCTTTTCTCACGAAATATT
>CAZCVB010000212.1:0-4370 GCA_964501805.1 uncultured Desulfobacteraceae bacterium
GGCCGCTCTCATTAATCCGTCCGTAAACCCGCGCCTGGCAAATACGGCATAATATTCGATTCTGTCATCGATGTTCCACTTCACCTTTTTTGCCTTGTTCTCAAGGGATCTCAGGACATTCAGCCCGACAGGTCTGATATTCCACTTGCACTCGGCAAAGAGCATCTCCCGTGTCCGGCCGGGCGGGGACGCCGTTTTCATGCTTCCCCGCTATTCATATCCCCGGAGGGCCTTGAGTCCCGCGCGCATCGGTCTCCACACGGCCGCGGCGTTCAGCGCCAGGACCGCTGCAAACGAGACCACGATAAAGGCCCACTTTCCCGGGGAAACGGGGACACCGCGGACCCCCGACATGAAAAGGATGTAGACCGGTCCCGCTTCCAGGACGATCACTCCCCCGATAAAGAGGGAACTGACGATCATGTAGAGGACCCCGCCGAATCCCGTCGCCACCTGGGCGATGTTTTCATGTTTGAAGTCCGGGTACACGGCCCCGAAACCGATTCCCAGGGCCACGATTCCGAAGACCATGAAAAGCATGGTGACGGAGGAGAGCCCCATCATGAAGGGGGTCACCTCGAGCATGTAATTGGTGCCGATAATCAGGACCTCGGCCAGAACGGCCATGGGTAAGAGAAAAAAGAGATATTTCCCCCACAGATAGCGGCGCAACCGCAAGGGGGACGACCGGATGATCCAGTAGGCGCTCCCTTCCGCGCTGACCGCCGGGAACACAAACCGGGCCGACACCGCGGAGAGGACGAAGCCCGCGAGCCCCATGTTGAGAAACGCCAGCTCGTTCTGGAGAAAATCGAGGCGGATGGGGCTCTTGTCCAGGGGAAGAACGCTGAAATTGTACACATAGACCACCACCAAGGCCCCCAGGAGCAGGAGCTGGGACCACTGGGTGTTGTCCCTGAAAAAAGTCCGCATGTCCTTTGCCAGCACCGCGCCCAGATCGCTCCCGAAGGGGCGTTCCACCCATTTCACCAGCCGGTCGAGCAACCGCTTTCCCGCCGCCTTCCGCTTCTTTGCCTCCTGCGACTTGGAAAATCCCTCGAAATAAAGGGCCTGGGCCGTCCATACGGTGATGACCGCCAGTGCGGCCGCCGTGGACCATATCAGCCCCATGTAAAAAAGGACATCCCCGCCTCCCGAGCCGGTGAGCGACGCCCAGAGCGCATCCGTGATCCACTGCGTGGGGAGGTAGGGCGAACGCGGGGCCTTGAGGGCGCCCATGTACTGCATGATGGTGAAAAAGGCATCGGGATCCACCAGCCGCTCCGGCCGCATGAAACGGAACAGGAAATAGAGGGCCACCAGCATGCCCACGGAGAGGAGCATGATGATGTCCCGGGTCCTCTGGGCCGGAAAGACGTACACCAGGAGCATGGTCACAAGGATCCCGATGCTTCCCGCGATGACGGTCATGGCCAGGCTCAGGTGAAACAGGTGGAAATAGAATGCCGGCCCGGCCCGGTACACATAGGCGTAGGCCATGAGGATGGGGACCCCGAAAAAGATGACCATCCACGAACTGTCCGCAAGGGTCTGAACGGCCCGAGACACGAAAATTTTTTCCAGGGAGACCGGCATGGAATGGCAGAGTTCCAGGTCATTGGAAAGAAAGAGGTCGGACAGGGCGGTAATGACATGGCTGAAGATGAGCAGCGAGAAGAAGGTCAGAAAGATCATGGACAGGAGATAACGGGCCAGGATGTCCCCGATCACCTCGGCCGACTGGAAATGGAGAAGGACCCGGCAGGAGATCACGAAAAGGCCGAGACAGAAAGAGACGCCCAGCCCGGCCATGGCCAGGGCCCGTTTTTTCCGTGTGCCCGACGCCCGCGCCAGGTGGTTCCGGAAGCCCAGGATCCGGGGTTTCACAAGAAGCCAGATGTCCCCCATGAAGAGGCCCTTCCTTTCCCTCAGGAAACCGGGGAGAGATCCCCCGTCCCCCCGGTCAGCTTGAGAAAAATCTCTTCCAGGTTGCCGTCCACCCCGGCCTGGCGCCGGAGTTCGGCCGGCGTTCCCTCCGCGATAATCCGCCCCTCCTGGATGATGGCGATCTCCCCGCACACCTCCTCCGCCACTTCCAGCGAATGGGTGGACATGAAAATCGTGGTGCCCTTTCGGGCCTCCCGCCGGAAGATATCCTTCACCAGCCGGGCCGCCTTGGGATCAAGGCCGACCATCGGCTCGTCCACGATAAGGACCCTGGGCCGGTGCAACAGGGCCGCGCACATGACGAGGCGCTGTTTCATGCCGTGGGAATAGCTTTCGATCAGCTCATCCCTCCAGCCGCCAAGCTCGAAAAGCTCCAGGAGCCCGGATATCCGCCGCTCCAGGCCGGCTCCCTGTTCCAGATGATACAGCCCGGCGATGAAATGAAGGAATTCGATCCCGGACAGCTTTTCATAGACAAAGGGCCGGTCCGGGATGAAGCCCACGATCCGTTTTACGGCCGGGGCCTGCTTCAAAAGGTCCATACCGTCGATGACGATGCGGCCGTGGGTGGGCGCGAGCACGCCGGCCATCATCTTGATGGTGGTGGTCTTTCCCGCCCCGTTGGGCCCCAGAAAGCCGAAGATCTTCCCCTTTCCGACCTCCAGATGGATGCCGTCAACCGCCCGGAACTGGCGATAAACCTTGGTCAGATTGATCAGTTGAATCATGATTGCGCACCGTTCCCGGAAGCGAGGCGGCCCGATCGGGAGCCTCATGGCCGGTGGTCGAGAATCTCCAGCCCGATCCTGCCGATGACGCCGGTGATGGCCACCTGCTTTTCCAGCCCTCCCTGCACCAGCTTGATGTGGGTCACATCGGTCGGCATCTGGTTGAAGGTGGGATCCATGGAAATCCATTTTCCCAGGTAGGCCTCCACCCACGCGTGATAATAAAAGCGTCCCCTGGCGTAAACAAGCCCCACGCACAGCCGGGCGGGGATCCCGGCGGCGCGGAGCAGGGCCGCGAGCAGGACGGCGTGTTCATTGCAGTCCCCCGCGCGGGTCCTCAGCACCGCCGCCGCGCTGGGGACATTCACGACGGGGCGTTTTTCCACGTTTTCATATACCCAGGACATGATCCGTCTCGCCGCGGTGACGGGGTTCCGGGTCTCTTTCACGATCCTTTTCGCCCGGGCCGCCACAACGGGATCATCGCTCTCGATGTTCGGTTCCGGCCGCAGAAAAAACGACACCTCATCGGCGGCCCGGTACGGGATACGGTAGCCCGCATCCCCGGGGATCGTCTCCCGCGTGATTTCAAGCACGCCGGAGCGGAAACGCTGGCGCCCCCGGTTCAGGAAAACAGGATCGAAAGAGGACGTTTCCATTCCCCTGACCCGCAGTTTGAGATAGCGCAGCCGGGCGGGCGCCTTCAGTTTCCGTTTCACGCTCACGGCCGACAACCGGTAGAAATTTCCCCCCTCCCCCGCCGCCAGGTTCCGGGGCGCGTTGGCGGCGCTGGACCTGACCAGTGTAAACCCCATGAGGCCCGTCTCCTTCAAGACCCCGCCGTTTTCATCGAGCCAGAAGGTCACGGGCTGACCCAAGAAGACCCCTTCCAGGCGGATAGCGGGATGCCGGACCCGGGCGATGATGACCGTATCCCGTCCCGCAACCCGGATCGTCATCTCTTTCTGAGACAGGGTGGACGGGTCGAACACAGAAAATCGATACGCCCTTCCCACCACCGGTTTCCGGCCCCTGAAAAACCACGCCATGCCCGATCCCATCACCGGCGGCTCGGAAAGCGCCAGGCTGATCCGTCGCCGCTCCTTTCCCTCTCCCATTTCCAGGGACATCCGCCGGCCGATCACCTTTCCGGAAACCCGGTAGGTAACGGCGCCGGAAATCATTCTGAACCGGAAGCTTTTGAGACGAAAGGCCCTGTCCGTAATGGAGCGGCTGAGGCTGTTGATGTCGGCGGTGCGGCCCGGGAGATCCAGTCTCAGGAAGATCTCCTCCTGGACCAGAAAGTCGTCTTCCACCGGCGTGACCTGGTTGACGGCATACCCCACTTTTTTCCCCTTCAGGTAGATCTCCATCCACTCCCGATGGCCCGAGGCAAAACTTTCATTTTTTTTAGAAGTGATTTCAGCTAATTGAGGAGAATTATTAAAACTGATTTTTTTGACCAGCATCCCCAGCATCACCAGCCAGAACACAATGACGCCGGCGCCGGCGATATGAAACAGGGGCGTTTTTCTTCCCGAAATCATGGGGTGGAAAGAGGGGAAGTCGGCAGGAATGCCGGGGAGATGACGGCGCATCCGGCCCGGAAACGGCATCCGCCGCCGGAGACGCGATGCGGGCGGCGGGACGGCAGGGTTACATCTTGTATTTTCCGAAATCCTCCGGGTTGAGGCT
>CAZCVB010000213.1:0-4364 GCA_964501805.1 uncultured Desulfobacteraceae bacterium
GGCGATATCGTGTGCCGGGAAAGATTCGGGATCTCTGAAGATGACACGGCAAAGAGCCTCCATGACAAGGCACGAAAAGCCGCCGCCATGATGTTGGACGCGATCCTTCCCCGCATAAAAGACGGAACCGCGCCGCGCATCCCCCAGGATCATTCCAAGGCGACCTACTTCGGCGGGCGCGGTCCGGAGGATGGCGAAATATACTGGCACGGGACAGCCACGCAGATCCGGAATCTCGTCCGGGCGGTCGCCCCGCCATACCCCGGGGCCTTCAGCCATGTGGGAGACAGAAAATGTTTTTTTTACAAAGTCACGGTCGCCCCCCTCAAGGACAAGGAGGTCTCTCCCGGCACCGTGGTGTCCACGGAGCCGTTTGTAATTGCCGCGGCAGAGGACGCCGTACGGGTGGACTTCGGTTGCCGGGAAGGAGATGTGTTCATGAGCGGTTCGCAGCTTGCCCGGGAACTCAACCTCGTAAAGGGCATGACCTTTGGGCCATGCAGCGCCACCTGCTCGGAGGCCCTTAAAAAACAGCGAGTCCTGATTCTCGGGGTTGACGGTTTTATCGGCAACGCGCTGACCGAAAGGCTCCTGGAAAGCGGTCGGTTCGAGGTTCACGGCATGGATCTGCGCTCGGATTCCGTTGAACGGCTGAGGAACATGCCGGGATTTCATTTCAGCGAAGGAGACATCTCCATCCACCGGGAATGGATCGAATACCACATCCGGAAATGCGATATCGTTATTCCGCTCGTGGCCATTGCCACCCCCATCGAGTACACACGGAACCCGCTGAGAGTCTTTGAGCTCGACTTTGAAGAAAACCTGAGAGTGGTCCGCTATTGTGTAAAATACGGTAAACGCCTTATCTTTCCCTCCACCTCCGAAGTCTATGGCATGTGCAATGAAGATGTCTTTGACGAAGATCACTCCAATCTGGTCCTGGGACCGATCCGCATGCAGAGATGGATCTATTCCTGCTGCAAGCAGATGCTGGACCGGGTCATCTGGGCCTACGGCGCGCAGAAGGGGCTCCGATTCACCCTGTTCCGACCCTTCAACTGGATTGGCCCGAGGCTGGACAGCCTGGATTCCGCGCGCATCGGGAGTTCCCGGGCCATTACCCAGCTGATCCTCAACCTGGTGGAGGGATCCCCGATCCAGCTTATTGACGGTGGAAACCAGCGGCGGTGCTTCACGGACGTCTCAGACGGCGTCGAGTGCCTGTACCGAATCATTGAAAACCGCGAGAGCCGGTGTGACGGCCGGATCATCAACATCGGGAATCCGGACAATGATGCCAGTATCCGCGAGCTCGCGGAGATCCTGGTCGAGAAATTCACACATCACCCGCTTCGTTCCGAGTTCCCACCTTTCGCGGGGTTTCGCGAGGTGGAAAGCGGCACCTACTACGGCGAGGGATACCAGGACGTGCAACACAGAAAACCGAGCATAAAAAACGCATGGCGTCTCGTGAACTGGGCCCCTAAAATCAGCTTCGAAAAGTCTGTGGAACGGACTCTCGATTTCTTCCTTCAGGAAGTTGCCAATGCGTCCGGGTAACATCTGACAGATGTCCCATCGACTTTTTCCAACAGTGTAATCAGGGGGCACGACCTCATGCAAATCGGGTTGCGGGTAGATGTGGACACATTCAGGGGAACGCGTTACGGGGTGCCGAACCTGCTGGCGGTATTGGGCGCCCATGGTGTTTCCGGATCATTCTTTTTTTCCGTAGGCCCGGACAACATGGGCCGCCATCTGTGGCGGTTGATCCGTCCGTCTTTTTTCAAAAAAATGTGGCGGTCCGGTGCCTCTCGTCTCTACGGCTGGGAAATCCTGCTGCGGGGCACCCTGTGGCCGGGGCCGGTCATCGGGGAAAAACTCGCCCCTGTCATTCGCTCCGCTTCAGATGCCGGGCATGAAATCGGCGTCCATGCCTGGGATCACCACCGATGGCAGGCCCGCATCGATAACATGGATGCCGCTGCCGTCCGGATCTCACTGAAAAAGGCCACTGACCTGCAGACAGCTATCCTGGGCCGTTTGCCTGTCTCGTCTGCAGTCCCCGGATGGAAGTGTACGGATGTTGTGCTCAAGGAAAAGGCCCGCTTCGGTTTTGTGTACAACAGCGACTGCAGGGGAAGGTCCATTTTTTACCCGGTCGTCGGCGGAAAAACACTTCCCCAGCCGCAGGTCCCTGTCACCCTTCCCACCTATGACGAGGTGATCGGCCGGAACGGGATCACGGACGACAATTACAACGAATACCTTCTGTCCCGGATCAAACCGGACAAACTCAACGTGCTGACCATTCATGCTGAAGTCGAAGGAATGGCCTGTCTTTCCCTGTTTGACCGGTTCGTGAAACAGGCACGATCAAAAGGCGCGTCATTCGTACCTCTCGGACAATTGGTTTCAGAACACACGCCTGCGGCGCGGGCGGGCATCGTGGCCCGGGAAATCCCGGGAAGGGAGGGATGGGTGTCCTGCCAGGCATGACACCATCCCGGCACACGCGGGACCACCGCCGCGCCCCGGCTGACCCAACAGACGCCATGGATCCAACAGACGCCACACTCAAACCCTGTCAGGCCCTGGCATGGATGATCCTTATCCTTCTGGCCTACACCTGGGCAGTCCCTTTCAGGGACATCTACGGGCTTGAAGCCCGAATCGCCCTGATGGCCCGCGAAATGATGGAAAACGGCCTGGCGCTCTTCCCCCGGGCCATGGGCAGACCCTATCCGGATTATCCGCCACTATATTTCTGGCTGGAGGTCTTGTTTTCCAGGCTGATCGGCCATGTCAACACCCTGAGTGTCGTGCTTCCCAGCGCCCTTTCAGCCACGTTACTCGTGGCCTTGACCTTTATCCTCGGCCGCGAGATCAATCGCCGCACGGGCTGGCTGGCCGCCCTCATCCTTGCGACCTCCCCGGACTTCTGGCAGAAGGCCGGCAGTGCCGCCATTGACATGCTCCTGGCATTGACCATCACCGCCGCGCTGGCCTGTCTCTATTTCAGGGCAAGGGACAACAGGCGCCAAATCCGATCTCTGTACAGCGCCGGGGTCCTCATTTTTCCGGCCCTGGCTTTTCTCACAAAGGGTCCCATCGGCATTGTACTGCCGGCGGCCGCATGGGGCGCATTTCTGCTTTGGGAAAAACGGACCGGAGACCTGTTCCGCTTCGCCCTGTTCATCAGCGTTTTCGGGGCCATGTGCGTGGCCGGAGAGATGGCTGTCGCGTGGGAAACAGGGGGCATGGATTTTGTTCACGATGTGATGAAAATGCAGGTCCTTGGAAGAGTGGGGCAGAAGGCGGGCAAGCCGTTTTATTACTACCTGGCGTGCTTACCGGCAGCAGCCGGGCCGTGGTTTCTGTGGTCGATTCCTCAGGCGGGCCGCTTTTTCGCCAGGGTTTTCAAAAGCCCCGGTGTTGCCACTTTAAGGGCGAGCATGCCATCCCACCCGGTGATGAGACTGAGCACCACATGGTTCCTGTCCGTGCTCATCATCTTTTCCCTTGCCGGAAGCAAACATGCGCGGTATATACTTCCGCTGTTCCCCGCGCTGGCGGTCATTCTTGCCGCGGGCGTAACCAGGGCCATGGGCCGGGAAATTCCCGCCCGTCACCGGGTCCTGGAACCGCTTCTGATGGTCATTATCGGGGGGCTGCTCGTCTCCGGAGTGATTTTCACGGCCTTTTTCCGGCCATACCAGGCAAGTCCGGTGGAAATCGCCTGTACCGTCCTCTGGCTTTGCGCCGTGTGTTCAGGATGGCTTGCGATAAGAAATCGAACCGCGGGAAAATTCCGTGTTGTGGCCCTGACAGCCCTGATGCTGGCCACGGGCCTCTCGGCATTTGACTTTTTCGCCCGGCCGATCGTCTCCAAAAGGGCGTCCGGCCGGGCGTTCGTAAAAACATCCGAATCCCAGGTTGGACCGGATGTGCCTGTGGCCATTTTCGGTCTCGGACGGGACCGCGACGGGGTAAAATACGCGCTTTACAGCCACCGCCGCGGGAAGGATATCCGTTTTATTTCCCGGATTGAAAATATAAAGGAACTTCCCGTACCCTGTCTGCTCATCACTTACGAGAAGCATTTGTCCCGGATTCGGGCCGTGGCAGGGTTGAAAAATCTCCGTGTGCTCACCCGGGGCGCGATCCGTTCCCGGAAAACCGTTTCATGCCTGATTGCGGGCCAAGGCTGACACGCAACGAAACCTTTGAAAAGAGACCGCTTTCGCACCGATTCTGCGTCAGGCTCAAATTTTAACCCTCGAAATATTTAACCTAAAACCTACATAAACTGTTTTCAAAAAAGGAACTTATGTTTTTAATATCAGCGAGTTATGGGAATG
>CAZCVB010000214.1:0-4314 GCA_964501805.1 uncultured Desulfobacteraceae bacterium
CTCCGGCAACCTCCCTATGGTCACCTCCCATGTCCATGCCTCCCGCGCCATGAAAGGCGCGGAATACGATTCACCGTTCCCCCGGCGCCATGTTCAATCCACCGGATCAATATGAGGAAAGGTCTCAAAATCGAAAGGTTCAGGCTTCAGGGTGGCCCTGCCAACAGGATGGGCGCCGGGGTTTCCCGGCCGGGAGGTCTTGAACGGGGTTGAAATGAATTTTTTCCGGGTTTACCTTGATTTCGAATGCAAGCATGCACCCTAACAGGTTAAAAGTCAAGGGCCGCCCATGGACGGCGGTTGAAGGGGATTAAGACGCGTGCCGCCCGGTTTTGGAAACCCGGTAATTATTCGCCCCCTTTTCACTCCTTGAAAAGCTGTTTCAAGAAAGGTTCAGTGCAAAATCCTTATGCTGTTTCCGGGCTTATCAGTTTGACGGTTGGAAAGTACGTACGGTATCTTGCCGTATCCCGGGTGATCAGGTTCATCCCAAGCACGGCCGCCTGTGCACCGATATAAAAATCAGGTAACGGGGATCGTTTGGTTCCTTTGGCCCTCCTGTACTTGAGAAACGCCTTTCCGGCCAGGAATAAGGCTTCCTTAGGGAACTCGAGCATCTGGAAGCCGCCTTTTTTGATTGCCGATTCCAGATCCTCAATGCATTCAAAACCAATGGAGACTTCAGAATAGACGATTGGATTGATGTTTAGCGTTGAGGTGACACCATACTCTCCCAATATGGCTTCAGACCAATCAGCCCAGACGGGATCATCCAGGAAAATATCCAAAATGACATTTGAATCAACCAGAACGCCCTTCATTCATCGCCCCTCGTCAAGGCCATAATCTCGCTGGTCGTCATCTTGACCGTTCCTACACCCCGGAGTTTCCGAAATCTCCGGCTTGCGACCGTTTTCCCTGTTTTTTTAACTAAATAAACACGACCTTCCTGTTCCACGAAATCAACCTCCGTGGCGGGAGTGATCCCGAGTTTCTCACGGATATGCTGCGGAATTGTGACCTGCCCTTTTGTTGTGACTCGCATGGCCAAGACCTCCAGTTTGTTGTAATACCAGTAATAGTATTACCCTGAAACCGGCATTGTCAACCCCTGGTTTCATTTCACCGGACGTGGCGCGAGATAAGCCGCCGTCGGCTGGGGGCGAAAACGGATCCCCCCTGACGGGTTAAAAGTCAAGGGCCGCCGATAAACGGCGGTTAAACGGATTTTTACAGCCCGTATCTTCCGAGTCCGCGGCCGAATGACATGATATTGGCAATACCATGGGGTTTGTGATAATTTCTTATGGGTCGACCCTGGCAGGGGGAGAAGGATTCCCATGCTGGAATAAACGATCTCCGGGAAAGGACCGACGGGAAGACGCCGGGGCGCCCGGCGGAGATGGAGGTGCGTTTTGACAAAATGGTATGTCATTGAAGACCGGAAACGGATTGCGGAAATCATCCGCAGGGTCGTTTCCGAGGGTCTTGAAATCACGGTCCTCATGGGCGATCCCGCGGAGTCCTTCACATCCAGGATCCTCCGCATGGAGGAACCGGGAGAATCCGGCGCCGGCCGGATCGTCCTGGAACGGGTGACGCCGGAGGAGGGAAACCGGCGGATCGAAACTTCCCCCGAGGTGCGGGTGACCTGCGCGGTGGGACGACGGGCGCTCCAGTTCACCACCCGCTGTCCCTCCCTTTCCCCGGGAGACACCCGGTCCCCGGGGATACCCCTGGAACTTCCCGCCGCCTTGAAGATACGGGACCTGCGGAGGGAAGAGAGGATCGTCCCCGACATGCCGGAATTCGTTTCGGTCGAGTTTGTGCTGGGCGAAACGCCGGAGGGACCGCAGGTATGGCGATTGAACGTCCTCGACTGCTCCCGGCACGGCCTCGCCCTCCTGGTGACCGAAATCGATATCGATCTCCTGAAACAACTGAGGCCGGGAGACGTGATAAAAGACATGACCTTTTACGCCAAATGGGCCATCATCCAGGTGGATGCCACGGTCCGGCATATCACCCGCATCCGGCGGGGCGAGCATGAAGGACAGTATGTCCTCGGCATCGAGTCGAGTGAACCCTATAGTTGCATAAACAACACGGCTTAATATTATTAAAAGACATTATACTACAGGGTTTCCGGGCCTTTCCACAGGCATTTCAGGACATCACAATTTGTGAGTTCGAGCAAGGCCCTCAAAACCGCCGTGTTGTTTACCCTTCGGGAAAGCCGAGGGCGCCGCATCTCCTTTGTTGCCAAGGGTTCGCAGTAAAGTACTACGGCTTCACCCTTGGACGCCTCGGATCTGCAGCACCCTCGACTTTTGCAACGTTAGGGTGAAATCATCGAGAGCTGCCGGCCCCCGGAATAGGGACGGCCGCCATACAGGGTGTTCGGCATGGGAATCCCCGGAAAAAGATACCGAGACAGGGCGGGCAAAAACATGGCGTTCGAGACGGCCGGGCCGGACGCGAAAACGCTCAGGCGGGAAAAGGAAAAGGCCCGGGCCCTGAGACGCACCCACTGGTGGCAGCGGAAGCTCCAGAAAGGGGACTGCTACTACTGCAACCGGCACGTGGGCCGCGCCGGCCTGACCATGGACCACGTGGTTCCCCTGAGCCGCGGCGGAAAAAGCACCAGGGGAAACATCGTGGCCGCGTGCAAGGAATGCAACAACCGGAAGAAATCCCTCCTCCCCATCGAGTGGGAGGCATACCTGACATCCCTGGCCAAGGCGGATCCGGAGAAATAACGGCCGCGCCCTTCCCCATGTCCAGCCCTTCCCCGCTCCCGCGCTTCCGCCCCTTCTATCCGACCCGGATGGTCTCTCCGGCCGGTGTCTGGTAGGCGATGAGAAAGATGAACCGGTAATCGGCAAAGATGATCTCGTCGCCGCTCTTGAGCCTCCTGGGCGAATAGGGCCCGATCTCCTCGCCGTTGAGATAGGTCTTGTTGGTGCTCCGCTGATCTTCCAGGTAAAAGGCGTCCTCCCGGTATTCGATGATCGCGTGGAACCCCGAGACCGTATCGCCCGGGATGGCCACGTCATTGTTGGATCCCCGGCCGATGGTGATGGTCTTTTTGTCCAGGATCAGGGTCTTCCGGGATGTGACGTTCTTGACGTCCACCAGGAGGGCCTGGGGCATCCCGTCCGGCCGGCGCCGCGGTTCCGGTTTTCCCGCCTTGTCCGCGCCGGGGGCCTCTTTCCGCTTCAGGTGCATGAGGATCACGATGACGGCCATCAGGATCACGACGGTCGCCAGGAAGCCCTGGAACAGGAGCGTCCCCCTGCCGATGCGGGCCGGCGCCGCGGGGGGCGGTTCGGACGGGGGAGGGGCCTGGGAGACGGTCTCAGCGGGAGGAACGGTTTTTCCGGGGAGCGCCGTTTCCAAACCGGCGGGCGGCACCCGGAGCGCCCTCATGATCCGGCCGAAAACCGCCTCGACACCGGAAAAGTCATGGACCCGGAAGTATTCGCCGTCCGTTTTCAGTGCCAGGGTCTCGATGACGCTGAAGTCGGCCCGGTCGTTGAAGGTGATCCCCATGATCCGGATCCCCGCCCGCCGGCAGTCCCCGGTCAGGTCCTCGCGCAGCCATCTTATCCTTTCCCGGTCCCGGGCCCTGTCTCCCGTGTCCACGATGCCGTCGGACAGGAAAACAAGGGCCTTCGCGGCCCCTTTCCTGCCCCGCATCCTGAGCTCGTATATCGCCCGTTCCACGGCCGCAGGGCTGTCGCTCCACCGGCCGTCGTACCGGATCTTTCCAAGGCTTTCCAGGAACCTCACCCTGCCGTCATGGTCGGTCATCCCCACCAGCGGCTGCACCAGGGACGGACTCCGGTCAAAGACCACCA
Source organism: uncultured Desulfobacteraceae bacterium (assembly GCA_964501805.1). Taxonomy (GTDB): domain Bacteria; phylum Desulfobacterota; class DSM-4660; order Desulfatiglandales; family Desulfatiglandaceae; genus CAZCVB01. Next base: position 3,861 of record CAZCVB010000214.1, read on the forward strand.
TGCCGAGGCGGTCCGCCGGGCCGACGCCGATCAGGAAGCTCGTGATCACCTCCCTTGCCAGGCATTCCGGGTCGTTTTTTTTCATGCTCCCGGAATTGTCCAGCACAAAGACGATGTCCGTCGGCGGATTCTCCTCTTCCGGCGCGGCGCGCACCGCCGCCGGGTCCATGCGCCAGGCGAGGACCAGGAACAACAGGCCGGAGATGAGGATGCGTCCTTTCATGGAGAAACCATAGGAAAATGTCCCCCGTCCGTCAAGGCGCATCCGGCCGGGTCCGAGCCCGCCGGACGGGATGATTCAGCAGGGACAGAGGGAAATCTCGCACAATTATGTAGATAAAAATTTTTTATTCAACATTTACGTCTCTTCCCCGAACAGGACAAAATGCCCAACCCTTCGAAGTCAACTACTATCGCCTCAAGGCGATAGCTTGATGGGCCAATCGCCTCGTCG
>CAZCVB010000215.1:0-4302 GCA_964501805.1 uncultured Desulfobacteraceae bacterium
AGCAAAACAATGACTAACCTGCTGTTATTGCTGGTAATAATCCGGCAGGCACGGTGTGGAATAAATGCGGATGGAGCGTTTGGAAATGCGCCGGATCGCCGCCGGAACCGGCGACAGCAGCGGCCCGATAAATCAAGGTTCCAACCAGAGGAGGTGATGCCTTATGTTGAGCCTGATGCCATGGAGACAGCAGAGAGACCTCGATCGGTTTAAAGGTGAGATCGACCGCATGTTCAATGAATTTTTCGACTGGCGTCCTTTCCACAGCTTCGTTGACGGGAGCGAGTGGGTGCCCGCGGTGGATATATCCGAGACCGGCAAGGAAGTGATCGTCAACGCCGAGATGCCGGGAATGGACCCCAAGGACATCGACATCTCCCTCAACGGAAGGCTGCTCACCATCAAGGGTGAGCGGAAACAGGAGCACGAGGAAAAGGATGAGAACTATCACCGGGTGGAACGCAGGTACGGTGCCTTTACGCGGAGCTTCGAACTGCCCGCCGATGTGGATGCGGACAAGGTGAAGGCCCATTACAAGGACGGCGTTTTGAAGCTCAACCTGCGCAAGACCAAGGAAGCGTCGGTCAAGAAGATCGAGGTCAAGGCGGCCTGATCCAAAGAGGCCGTCGGCCAAAAAGAGAAAGCGGGTCTCCGGAGGAGGCCCGCTTTTTTTGCCTTACCTTCCGTAGCAGTTCCGGCTGGAAAACCGTTCCCGGTAGGCCGCCAGCAGGGGGGTCAGCCGCCTCTCCGGCGGCCGGACGGTTTTCAGCCGGTCCGTGATCTCCGCCTCGCCGAGCCGGACGTTGAGGGCCCGCTTCGGGATGTCGATATCAATGATGTCCCCGTCGCGGATCGCGCCGATGGGGCCGCCGTTGTACGCCTCCATCTCGATGTGCCCGATGCACGGCCCGGTGGTGGCCCCGGAGAAGCGCCCGTCGGTCAGGAGGGCGACCTTCGTGTAACCGGCCCCCTTGATGGCGTCGGTGGGCGTCAGCATCTCGGGCATGCCGGGCGCGCCGGCCGGTCCCTGGAAGGGGAGCACGATCACGTTCCCCTCGGAAATCCGGCCGTCTTCTATGGCGTCCAGAAGGTCCTCTTCGGTGTAAAAGACCCTGGCCGGTCCCGAATGAACGGCCATGTCCGGCTGGAGTGCGGTCTGCTTGATGATCCCGCTGTGGGCGATGTTTCCCTTCAGAACGGCGATGCCCCCTTCGGCGTGGTATGCCCGGTCCGGGCGCCGGATCACGTCCCCGTCCAGGACCTTCCCCTGCCGCGCGATCTCCATGATCGGTTTCCCGTTGATGGTGGCGGAATCCGCCAGCCGGTCGGCCAGCCGGTTCAGGACCGCGGGGATGCCGCCCGCCGCGTGGATGTCCGCCATCTCGAAGGGGCCCGCCGGTATGATGGAACACAGGTGCGGCGTCTCCCTGGAGATACGGTCGAAGAGATCCACGTCCAGCGCGATCCCGGCCTCGCGGGCGATGGCCGGGATATGGAGCACCGTGTTGGTGGAGCCGCCCATGGCCATGTCCACCCGGACGGCGTTGTGAAAGGCCGTCTCCGTCATGATGTCGCGGGGCTTCACACCGTTGCGGACCAATTCCACGGCCCGTTTTCCCGATTCATAGGCCTGCTCTTTTTTCAGGGGGTCCACCGCCGGGGTGGTGGCGCACTGCGTCACGGACATGCCCAGGACCTCCGTGACCACGGCCATGGTGTTGGCGGTATAAAGCCCCACGCAGGAACCCGCGCCGCAGGCCATGACCGGCAGCAGCCCTTCCGCTTCCGCCGGGGTCATCTTGCCCGCCTTGACCCGGCCCACGATGCCGAACCCCTCTATGGGATGATGTTTTTCCCCGTCCACGATGTTGGCCTTCATGGGCCCGCCTGTCAGGATGACCGCCGGCAGGTTCAGCCGGCCCGCGGCCATCAGCATCCCCGGCGTGATCTTGTCGCAGTTGGTGACCCCCACCCATCCGTCCAGGGAGTGGGAGAGAACCATGATCTCGATATTGTCCGCTATGTGCTCCCGGCTGGGAAGGCTGAGGCGCATCTCCACGAACATGGCCACACCGTCGCAGACCCCGGGGACCCCCCATTCCAGGGGAACGCCCCCCGCGTCCCGGATCCCCCGTTTGACCTCCCGGGTCAGTTCGTTCAGGTGGATGTGTCCCGGGATGATGTCGTTGTGACCGTTGGCCACCCCGATAAAGGGACGCTCTTTTCCAAAATCCTCTTTTTTAAGCCCCGCGGACATGAGCAGGGCGCGGTGCGGCAGGGTCTCGATTCGATTTTTCAGTATGTCTGAACGCATGGTATCACTCCTTGATGCAAAAGATATCCGCGGGCCGCCTTCATGCGGCGGATCCGCGGTGAAACAGGGATGCGCCGTGTTACCTGAGCATGACGCCCGGGAGCCACAGCGCCAGTTGCGGCCACAGGCTCAGGAGGGCCAGCCCGGCCAGCTGGAGGCCGATGAAGGGGATCGTCCCCCGGACGATGTGACGGCCGAAATCGACCCCTTTCGGCGCCACGCCCTTGATGTAAAAAAGGGCGGGCGCCATGGGCGGGGTGAGAAACGATGTCTGCATGGTGACGCAGAAGAGCATGGCGGCCCAGAGCGGGTTGAAGTCGAGGGCCGCCAGGACCGGCGTGAAGATGGGGACCAGGATGGGAACGATGCCCACCCATTCCATGAACAGGCCGAAGAAAAAGAAGGACGCCATCATGATGACGAGGATCCACCACCGGCCCACCGGAAGGCCCAGGAGGGCCTCTTTCACCAGGTCGCCGCCTCCCACCAGCATGAACGTACCCGTGAAGACGAAGGCCGCGGCCACGATCAGGAGGATCATGCTGGAGACCACCATGGTTTCGTAAAAGGATTCCTTCAGGGTCCGCCGGTCGAGTTTTCCGTAGGCCCGGGCCAGGATCACGCTGACAAACGCGCCCACGGCCGCCGCCTCGGTGGGGGCGGCCACGCCGAAAAAAATGGTGCCCAGGACCGCCAGGATAAGGAGGAGGGTGGGCAGAAGGGACGTGAGGACCAGGAGCAGCTTTTTTTTCAGGGGGATCGCGCGTTCCTCCGGCGGGAGGGCCGGCCCCAGTTCGGGGCGCATCAGGCACCGGACAACGATATAGACCGCGTAAAGGGCCGAGAGAAGAAGCCCCGGAATGACGGCCGCCATGAACAGCCGCCCCACGGAGACGCCGGCCATGGGCCCGTAGACGATCAGCATGATGCTGGGCGGGATGAGGATGCCGAGGGTGCCCCCTGCGCAGATGGTCCCGCAGCTGAGGGCCGGGTCGTATCCCTTTTTCAGCATGTGGGGGAGGGCGAACAGGCCCATGATGATGACCGGCGCTCCCATGATGCCCGTGGCCGCGGCCATGACGGTGCAGACCGCCACAACGGCCAGGGCCAGCCCGCCCCGGAGTCCGCCCAGCAGCAGGTGGATGGAGGAGAAGAGCCGTTCCGCGGCCCCTGATTTTTCCAGCATGATCCCCATGTAGACGAAAAGGATGATGGAGGCCAGGATGTAGTTGTGCATGGTCTCGAAGAGACGGAGGATCATCATGTGGTAGAACCCCGGGCCCACGCCCAGGAACCCGACGATGAAAGAGGCCCCCAGCATGGCGAACGCCACCGGAAAGCCCGTGGCGAGGCCGAGGATCAGGCCGGCGAAAAGGATGAAGAGCAGGATCTCAGGGCTTTGAATCAGCATCTTCTCCCCCCGCGATCCGGCGCACACAGCGGACGAACTCCACGACGCCCTGGAGCGTCAGCAGGCAGGCGGCCAGCGGCAGGACGGTCTTGAACGGATAGATGGCCGGTTGCCACATGCTGTCGCCCCCGGATTCCAGCATGCGCCACGAACGCCAGGCGAATGTCCCGCCGAAGTAGATGATCGTCCCCATGGCCGGAAAGAAAAAGACCAGGTAACAGGCGGCGTCGATGACGGCCTTTCCTCTTTCCGGGAACTTCCCGTAAAAGGTTTCGATCCTCACGTGCCGGTTCACCCTCAGGGTATGGGCCGCCCCCAGCATGAAGATGGCCCCGTAGAGCATGTAGGAGACGTCATAGGACCACTCGGTGGGGGCGTTGAACAGGTACCTGGCCACCGTGTCGTAGACAAGCTCCAGGATCAGGACGGGGACGAGCCATGCCACGGCCGTCGCCGTCCAGTCGTTGATCCGGTCGATTGCGTTCATGTCAGCGGCCCGCGTACATGGGTTGGTTTCATGACGTTTATTGTCCCATTCTGGGAATGGGAGAAAAACCCTCGCCTTCAGGCGAAGACT
>CAZCVB010000216.1:0-4290 GCA_964501805.1 uncultured Desulfobacteraceae bacterium
CCCGGGGATTGACATCCGCCGCCGGGCTCCGGTATGTGAGGGCTCATGAGAAACTTCCACCGACCTTTCGCGGATACATTTCTGAACTTCCAGCCCCTCAAGCCCTGTTTTATTCAAAACCGGCGCCTTCTCTGCGCGGGTCTTCTCAGCCTCCTGGCGGTCGATTTTCTTCAGCTTCTCATTCCCCTGATCCTCAAGCGGGCCGTCGACCTGCTGACCCTTTCCGCGCCGGATACCCGCCGGCTCCTGCTCCTTTCGGCGTCGATCTTCGGGATCGCCCTGGGCATGGCGGCCTTTCGGTATCTGTGGCGGCTTCTGATCCTCGGTCATTCCAGAAAGGTGGAAGAGGGGCTGAGAAACCGCCTGTACGGACATCTCCAGAGACTCTCCTTTTCTTTTTACCAGCAGGCGAAGACGGGCGATCTCATGGCAAGGGCCATCAACGACATCAACGGTGTCCGCATGGCGACCGGGATGGGGCTGGTGGCCCTGGTGGACGGGCTGGTCCTTGGGAGCGCGGCGATCGGTTTCATGATGGCCATCAGCGTGAAACTGACCCTTATCTCCCTGATCCCCGCGCCTGTCGTCGTGGTATTCAGCAGGATCCTCACAAAACGGATGTCCGCGGGTTTCGACGCGGTCCAGAAGACCTTTTCGGGTGTCACGGAGAGGGTCCGGGAGGCGTTTTCAGGGATCCGCGTCATCAAGGCGTATCACCGGGAAGACTGGCAATACGGGAAAGTGGCGGAACAGGGGCGCCGGTATATCGACGAAAATCTGCGCCTGGCCAAAACCCTTGGGCTTTTTTTCCCCATGATGGCGGTATTCACCAAGGCGGGCCTGGCCGTGGTCATCTGGATGGGCGGTCGGCTGACCGTCACGGAACAGATCACCACCGGCGATTTCGTGGCCTTTATCAGCTACCTGAACCTCCTCACCTGGCCGATGATGGCCATGGGGTGGGTCACCAACCTCGTCCAGCGGGGAGCCGCCTGCATGCGCCGGATCAACCGGATACTGGAAGAGGTCCCGGAGATCCGTGATCCCTCCCCCGGCGTATCCGCCTCCCGGATACGGGGAGAAATTTCCATCCGGGGGCTGACCTTTCGCCATCCCGGGCAACGAACGGACGCCCTCCGGGACATCCGTCTGGGAATCCATCCCGGCGAAACCGTGGCGGTGGTGGGGCCCGTCGGATGCGGAAAGACCACGCTTTTAAGCGTTATCCCCCGGATACTGGATCCCCCGCCCGGGACCGTGTTCATCGACGGGAACGACATCCGGGACATTCCGCTGGGGGTCCTGAGGGCCCACATCGGATTCGTCACCCAGGAAGTCTTCATCTTCTCGGATACCATCCGCAACAACGTTCTTTTCGGCGGGCGCGATGTGCCGCCGGAGACATTGACGGCCGCCCTGCGCGCCGCGGACATCCTTGAATATGTGGAATCCCTCGACAAGGGACCGGATACCCTGATCGGGGAACGCGGCGTCACCCTGTCGGGCGGCCAGCGGCAGCGGCTGACCATCGCCCGGGCGCTGATCCATCACCCGGAGATCCTGATCCTGGACGACGCCCTTTCCATGGTGGACACCCGCACCGAGGAAAGGATCCTCGGGCGGATTCTGGCCATGAGGGGACGCTCCACGAACCTCATCGTCTCCCACAGGCCTTCCACCATTCACCGGGCCCATCGTGTCCTGGTCATGGAAAAAGGCCGGATCGTGGAAGAAGGGAGGCCGGAAGAACTCCTCGAGGCGGGCGGGCATTACGCCCGGCTTTATGAGGAACACCTCCTCAGGATGGAACTGGAGATGTGAAAGGCGGTTCCGGCATGTTCGGCGAATACGGCTACATGGAAGAAGGTCACATCGGAAAGCCTTATAATTTCAAAATGTTAATGAGGCTTGGCCGTTACGCGGCACCTTACCGCAACATCATCCGGGCGGCCCTCTTCCTCACCCTGGCAACCACGCTTTTCGACCTTTCCTTCCCTTACCTTTCCAAGATCGCCATTGATCGATACATCCTGTCCTTCCGTTACCGTGTGAACGTGGACCACGGGACAAGGCCCGATGTCCGCCGTTTCATGGCCCGGTACGGGCACCTGCTCGAGAAGAGCGGGGACGGATCGTTTTATGCCGTCTCGCCCCGGGCGCTGAAAAAAATCGACCCGCGGGATCTTTCCGCGTTCCGGTCCGCGGGGATCATCACGCCGGAGCGGTTCTACCGGGTGGACGAGGCCGTTCTCTCCGCCTTTCTGCGGGCGGAAGACAAAAAGAAAGTTCACCGGATGGCGGACGGCGCCGTGCTGATTTCCCATGCCCGGATCCGGCAGCTTCCCCTGAAGGAGATCCTGCGGGCACGGCACGCCGATATCGAGGGCCTGAGACGGGTGGGCATGCTTTTTCTTCTCCTGCTCATCCTTTCCCTCGGGCTCAATTACGGGCAATACTACCTGCTGGAATACGCGGGGCAGCACATCATGCACGACATCCGGCTGGAGCTGTTCCGGAAAATACAGTCCCGGGCCGTTGCCTTTTTTATCCGCCATCCCGTGGGCCGGCTCGTCACCCGGGTGACCAACGACGTGGAAAACCTCAACGAAATGTTCAAATCCGTCATCGTCACCCTTTTCAAGGACATCTTCCTGCTCACCGGCATCCTGGCGGTCCTTTTGTACCTCAACTGGCGGATGGCCCTTGTTCCCTTCATCCTTCTGCCGTTCATCTTCGGGCTCACGTTTCTTTTCAGCACCATGGCGCGGGAGGCCTTCCGGGAACTCCGCCGTGCCGTGGCCGAGATCAATTCCTTTCTCCAGGAACGGCTTACCGGAATGCGGATCATCCAGCTTTTCTGCAGGGAAGCGCTCCAGATGCGGGCCTTCGCCCGGATCAACCATTCCAATTACCTGGCCGGGATGAAACAGATCCGCGTGTTCGCCGTTTTCATGCCGATGATGGAGCTGTTCTCCTCCTTCGCCGTGGCGCTGATCCTCTGGTACGGCGGCGGAAAAGTGGTGGAAGAACAGGTGACCCTGGGGTCCCTGGTGGCCTTCATCAGCTATATCCAGATGTTTTTCAAGCCGATCCGGGATATCTCGGAGAAATACAACATCATGCAGTCGGCCATGGCCTCCACGGAACGGATATTCGAATTCATGGACATGCGGGAGGAAATTCCGGAACCGGAATCCCCCCGGATCCCCGTCCCTGAGCAGGGGCATCTCGTGTTCGAGAACGTATCGTTTTCCTATGAAAAAGGCCGCCGTGTGCTCAGGGATGTCTCCTTTGAAATCCGGCCCGGAGAGACCGTTGCCGTGGTGGGTCCCACCGGTTCCGGAAAAACCACCCTGGTGAACCTGATTCCCCGATTTTATGATCCGGACGAGGGGAGGATCCTCCTGGACGGCGTGGACCTGAGGGAATGGCCCCTCGACCGGCTCCTGGGGAACATCGGGCTCTGCATGCAGGATGTGTTCATCTTTTCAGGGAAACTGGCGGACAACATCTCCCTGGGCCGTGGGGAACTGGACATGACGGCCGTTGAATCGGCGGCCGAAAAGGTCAACGCCCGGTCGTTCATAGAAAAGCTTCCCGGCGGGTTTTCCGGGGAGCTCGGCGAAGGGGGGACCACCCTGTCGGCCGGGGAACGGCAGCTCATCTCCTTTGCCAGGGCCCTGGCCCATGATCCCCTCCTCCTGATCCTCGACGAGGCCACATCCAGCGTGGATCCCGCGACCGAACGCCTCATCCGGGATGCGATCTCGCGGATATCCGCGGCCAGGACCACGCTGATCGTGGCCCACCGGCTCTCCACCATCCGGGACGCGGACCGCATCCTGGTTCTCCATCAAGGCCGGATCGTCGAACAGGGGACCCATGACGACCTGATGTCCATGGGGGGAGTCTATCATAAACTGAGCCGTCTCGGATCCGCGTAACCGGTGCTCCGGCTGATTCATTGTCCGCACCTGCCACTTGACGAGACCGCTTTGTTGCCTTACCTTATTGACATCGGATGCGACCGTTTTTACTGTCGATCCGGGCGTTGCGAAGCGGTGAGTATCCCCGGCTTCCATCCGGATACACGGATCGTTTGATGGATTGCCGCACCATCACGGCATCCGCTGAATGGCTGGAAATGTGGCAAAACAAAAACGGGCGGGGAGCGTTTTCGGACGCTGACTGCGCACTGCGGGAGAGGGCCGGAAAAATACGCCGCACGGGCCTTCTTTGAAAATTTCCGAACAAGTGCCCATCCACAAATAGATTTTGGGCACTAGCGAG
>CAZCVB010000217.1:0-4285 GCA_964501805.1 uncultured Desulfobacteraceae bacterium
CATCTGACGGCATCTCCCGTGTCCTCGGGATCTTCAATTACGACCTGGAATTTCCGCCTGCCGATGTTGTCCGGATCCATGTCAAGGACCCGAAGTGGGAAAGTGGGCGCAAGAAATTCCACCATCCGGGGCTGGAACCCGATCTGTGTGATCCTGACCCTGCCGAATTTGCCATACAGATAACGATTCAGCTCCTCGGCACATTGGGCCGGCTCCTGATCATGACAGTGAACGGTGGCGTGAATCCGGCCCAGATGGCGCAGCACCGCGTTTAATGTGGCCACCAGGACGGCGCGCCTGTAGTTGTTGTCAAGGGACATTTCAAGGACCTCTCCAAGCGTTCCTTCAAAATCTCCGTATTGATCCGTATAGGCCTGTCCCAGGGAATTGAAAAACAATGCCTGCATGAGTTTTTCTTTTCCCTTTTGAAGGGGGAAGTCCTTTTCTTCAGGATTCCCGATGGCCTCCTCCGTGCTGAGCGCCCTGGCCCGCACCTGGACGGGTTGGGACAAAAGGCCCTTTCCCTCCATCAATCCGAGGACACGCTGTTTTAGTTCTTTATAGATATCCGCCATGATTTCCTCCCGTTCAATACATTCATCCCGGTCGATCAGCAGGCATTCGGCGAATCCCCGATAAAAACGGCCGCCTGTTCAATGAGCCATTTTCGCCACGCATCGACCGTGGCGATCTTGAAGGCCAGGACCAACCGGTTGAAAGGATCTTTTTCCTCCTGCCGTCTCCGGACCATTTTTTTCCTCTGTCGATCCAGGACGTCGGCCTGGGCCGCGACCAGGGCGGCACCGCCCGGAAGGGAAAGGCGCCGGAAGAAAAACAGCTTGGCCAGGAATTCGATCCGGAGGTCCCGGACATGTTCGGCAGGGCGGTGGAGCCACCCGAGAAAGGCCGCCTCTCCCCCGGGCATGATGGAAAAAACCCGCCTGGAAGGACGCGTCTCCTGGGATTCCATGCTCGAACGCAGGAACCCTTTTTCTTCGAGGCGTTTAAGCACGGCGTAGATCTGGCTCATGCCCACGTGCCAGGTCGATCCAAGCGCGGTTTCCAGGAACTGCTGGATTTCGTAACCGTGTCTCGGCCCCCTCATCAGGGCCCCCATCAGGGCGTATTCCGTAGACGGTTTTGTTTTCATCGGCCCCCCATCATCCATCCGGCAGGTCCCTGGTCCCTCCCGAAAAAGGAGGCCCGGCGCACCATGTTTCCGGAAAATCCGGAAACGACACCACGGACGCCTTTAGGAACCGGCCCGCGACCGGAATTTATTTCATGCGAGAATATTCCATGTTGGAATATTGAGTCAACAAAAAAATTCCTTTTCCCGGGCGCGTTTTCAAGTGCCGGGTCATGCCGGAAACCCGTTATTGCCCGGGCGTCCCGGGCATCGTCCTCTGTTCCGCCTGCCCGAAAAATCCGCCCGCCTTGCCGAGCCGCTTCACCACCCGGTCCCGGCCCAGGGCCAGGAGGATTTCGAATATCCCCGGGCCCACGGCCTGGCCGGTGACAACGGTGCGAATGCCGTTGATCAGGACCCCCGGTTTGACATCCAGCTCTCCGGCCGTATTTCGAATCACCTGCTCCACCGTTTCGGCATTAAAAGGAGACGTGTCGGCGATGCGCCCGGCCAGGAGCGGGAGCCATTCCCGGAGCCCGGGATGCCTGAGAACGTTTTTTTTCAACGCCTTGGGATCCATCGGATAGTCATCGGAGAAATAGGCCCGGCCGAGGGTCACGAAATCGGTAAGCACATGGTAGCGCTGGCGGATGAGATCCAGGGTTTCGAGGAACCATTTCTTCCGGGTCGTCTCGTATTCCGCATCCCACAGGTCGTGTTTCATGAGCTGTTCCCGGACAAAGGGGAGGAGTTCCTCGAGGGGCAGGGTCCGGATGTAATGGGCGTTGATGCTGAGCGCCTTGGGATCGGTGAAGAACTTGGGATCGTTCTTTCGGACGTCAAAGATGGAGTTGGCGCGATTGATTCCTTTGAGATCAAAGCTCTCGATCAGCTCTTCCCTTGAGAATATCTGCCGGGAATCCGGTGTGGACCAGCCCAGCAAAGCCAGAAAATTGACAAAGGCCCAGGGAAGAAAACCACGTTCCCTGTAAAAATGGACGGCCACCAGCTCTCCGTGCCGCCGTTTGGATATCTTTGCCTTTTGGGGATCCAGTGTCAGGGACATGTGCGCAAACTGCGGCACCGGGGCCTTGAGGGCCCGGTAGATCAGGATCTGCTTCGGGGTATTGGCCAGGCCGTCCTGGCCCCGGATGACATGCGTGATCCGGTCCCGGATGTCGTCCACCGTGTTGGAAAGCACGTAGAGCGGCTGGCCGTTGGATCGCACGATAACGAAATCCTCGATGTCCTCGTATCGTTTCTCAATGGGACCGTACACCAGATCATTGAATCGAACCGCACCCGGTTCCCTGGGCACCTTCAGGCGGATGGTGAAGGGAAGCCCCTGCCGTTGTTTTTCGGCCGCCTCTTCCGGGGACAGGTCTCTGCAGGTCCCGTCATACTGGAGCGATGCCTTTTGTTTGCGGGCCGCGTCCCTTTTCCGCTCCAGTTCTTCCCGGGTGCAGAAACACGGATAGGCATGGCCGGACCGGAGAAGCCGCAGGGCCGCCTCCCGGTGCTCCCCGCTGAACCGGGACTGGAAATAGGGGCCTTCATCCCAGGTGATCCCCAGCCATTTCAGCCCGTCAATGATCCCCTGGATGGATTCCTCGGTGGATCGCTCCGCGTCCGTATCTTCGATGCGAAGGATAAATTTGCCCTTCTGTTTCTTTGCGAAAAGCCAGTTGAAAATCGCGGTCCGCGCCCCGCCGATGTGCAGATATCCCGTGGGGCTGGGGGCAAACCGTACAACAACCTGTTCATTCATTCTGATCCGGTTCCTTTCGTTTTGTTTTTTGGACCGCTCGGAAGCTGAAGCCTCTGAAGGACCGCCTCGAGCCGGTTTTCCCGCAGGACCCCCTCAAGGGAAACGGCATGGGTGGCAACCCGTGCAACGTCGCGGCGATTCTTCGTGGTCAGGAGGACCCGCTTTTCCTCCGCGGCCCGGGCCGCGATTTCCTCAAATGAAAGGCCCGGGGCGTGGACCGCGTCAAATCCCATCTCTTTCAGTGCGGCCAGGAGTCCGGAGAAATCCGGTCCCGCGATGAAACGGAGCCGCCGGAGGGGCCTTCTTTTTATCATGGTCTCCGTGCGGATATCAAAGGACTCGAAAACCGGGTACACGCTGACACGGTCTCCGTCCCGCAGGAGGCGATCGAAACCGGCCGGCTCTCCGTTCACCAGGACGAAATCAACCGCGCCCAGCGGAACGCCGACACGGGAGATGCCGCATCCCAGGGACGCCCCCGACGGGACAACGGCTTCAAAATCCGTTTTTTTTCGTTCTTCCGGCAGGTAATCATTCAATTCTTCGTAAAATCGATACATGATCCTGTTCATGGACGACCTCCCCTGCACTGCAGGCTTTGGTCCCTGCCCGTGGCGGGGAATTGAACCCCTGTCCGCCTCCGGCGGATTCAAGCACTTACGAAAGATAAAATCAACATCAAAGGGGAATCCGCGGCTCCCGGCCCTTGCTCCGGCGGACCGTGCGGGGTATATCTCCATATATGAAGGAGATGCGCGTCTTATGAAAAACGAACGCCGCCGGGGGGAGCGGCCCTACACGTGGTTTGCGCCCTTTTACGACCCGCTCCTGGGGCCGTTTCTGACGCGGATGCAGGAAACCGTCCGCCGCCTGGTCCGTGCATGCGGGTGTCGAACCGTCCTCGACCTCTGCTGCGGCACGGGCCGGCAGTCGGCCCTCCTTGCCGGAAAAGGGATCCACGTGACCGGGCTCGACCTCTCGCCGCATATGCTCCGGGTCGCGGGCCGGAAAAACCGCGGCCGCGTCGTCTTCCTGAGGGGAGACGCGGCCGCGCTTCCTTTCAAGGCAAACCGGTTTGACGCGGTGGTCCTCACCTTCGCGCTTCACGAAAAACCGCTTCTTGCAAGAGACCGGATCATTCGTGAAAGCCTGCGGGTGGTCCATCCGCGGGGCGTGCTCCTGATCGGGGATTACCGCGACCCGGCAGGCGTCCGCCCGGCGCAATGGCCGGCCGCAACGCGCCTGCTGGAACGGGCCGCGGGCCGGGACCATTACGCCGCCTATCGGTCTTTCATGGAATCGGGAGGACTGGAGGGGTTTCTGGATCGGCACCGGTTATGCTGGCGCCGGGCGGGAACCTTCCATTTCGGCGCCAGCGGGTTGGCGGT
>CAZCVB010000218.1:0-4250 GCA_964501805.1 uncultured Desulfobacteraceae bacterium
GGTCATCGCCACCATGGGGGATAAAATCGCTTCCAAGCGCGTGGCCGAAAAAGCGGGGCTGACCGTGGTGCCGGGCCGTCCCGAACCCGTTTCCGATCCGGACGACGCGGTGCAGGCCGTCGGAGAGATCGGGTATCCCGTTCTCCTGAAGCCCGCCGCGGGCGGAGGCGGGCGGGGCATGCGCATCGTATACGGGGACGAGGAGGTAATCCCCGCGCTCCGGGCCAGCCAGGAGGAGATGCGGAAGGCATTCGGGGATGACCGCATCTTCCTGGAGAAGTACATTGACCGGCCCCGGCACGTGGAGGTCCAGGTCCTGGCCGACCATTTCGGAAAGGTCGTCCATTTCGGGGAGAGGGAATGTTCCATCCAGCGGCGGTATCAGAAGATCATCGAAGAATCCCCGTCCCCGGCCGTCGACGATGCACTGCGCCGGAAGATGGGCGATATGGCCTGCGCCCTGGCGCGCGAGGCGGGATACACCAACGCCGGTACCGTCGAGTTTATCCTGGACCCCGAAGGGAACGTCTATTTCCTGGAAATGAACACCCGTCTCCAGGTGGAGCATCCCGTAACCGAGATGGTCACGGGCGTGGACCTGGTGGAACTCCAGCTTCGCGTGGCCGCGGGGGAGCCCCTTCCGCTCCGGCAGGAGGACATCCGCCTGGAGGGATGGGCCATGGAGGCCAGGGTCTGCGCGGAAGACCCGTCCCGAAACTTTCTCCCATCCACCGGGCTGATCACGAGATACGCCGCCCCGCGCGGCAAGAACATCCGGGTGGACAGCGGCGTGGAGGCCGGCAGCCTGGTGAGCGTGTATTATGATTCCATGCTGGCAAAGGTCACGGCCCGTGGGGACTCCCGGGAAAGGGCCGGGAACCTCCTTTCCCAGGCCCTCAACCGGTACCATATCGAAGGCCCGGTAACCAACCTCCATTTCGTCAATTCAATCCTGAATCACCCGGCATTCATCCGGGGGGATCTGTCCACCGCTTTTATCGGAGAGCACTTTGAAAACGGAAGGATGAAGATCCCACCGCCCCCGGAACGCCTTCATTTCCCGGTCATGGCCGCGACCCTGATTTATCATAACCGGCAGTATCTGGTGCGGGATTCCCTCAGGCCGATGGCCGCCCGGGTCGGCCGCACCCATGAACAGGAGGCCTGGCACCGTTACCGGGTGAAGGGAGAGGAAAACGTCTTCGATGTCCTGCTCCGGGGAGATGAAACCCTTTCCACGTGGACGATCCGCGTGGATAACAACGAATACCGGGTGGTGCCGCCCCGCTTTGAATTTTACAGGCGCCGCCTCAAACTGAGGATCAACGGCGAATCACACTATTTCCAGCTCCAGTACCAGGAAAATTTCATATGGGCGGCCTACTGCGGAATCTCCCGCACCTTTGAGATCTACAATCCCCTGGAATGGCGCCTGGCCGAATATATGCGGCCGGTGGAAAAAACAGAGGAGAAAAACGTTCTCCGCTCCCCCATGCCCGGCCTCCTGGTGGAAGTCAGGGTCCAGGAAGGCGATCGCGTCTACCGCGGCCAGGACATCGTTGTTATCGAATCCATGAAGATGGAAACCGGCGTTTCTTCCCCCTGCGACGGGGAGGTGGCTGAAATTATCGTGACACCCGGGCAGACAGTGGAAACCGGAGATACCCTCCTGGTATTCAAGCCCTGTTGACCGCGGGCCGTCTCCCGGCATCCACGACGGCGTGGAACGGACGAAACCCCGGGGAGGGACGAAACGGGAAGGTTCTCCCGGCGGGAATGGAAAAATGACGCACGCTTTGGCAAACGCCCGGATCCCGAAACTATCGGTCGTCGTGCCCGTCCATAACGAGGCGCCCAACATCGCGCCGCTGGTCCGGGAGATCCATGATGCGCTGGCGGGTGGGGATCCCTATGAAATCATCTACGTGGATGACGGGAGCAACGACGGAACCCTTGAAGAACTGGTGAGCCTCATGGGGCGCTTTCCCGGGTTGCGGGTGTTCCGGCACGCGCTCAACTGCGGACAGAGCACCGCCCTCCTGACCGGGATCCGCGCGGCGCGGGCGCCGGTCATCGCCACCCTGGACGGAGACGGGCAGAACGATCCCGGCGATATCCCGAGGCTCCTCGGGATGCTGGAAGACCCGAACCGGCCGGAAGGACTGCAAATGGTCGCGGGCCTGCGGCGGAAGCGGAGGGACACGCCGTGGCGCAGGCTCTCCTCCAGGATCGCCAACAGCGTCCGCCGGAAGTTCCTGAAAGACGACACGCCGGATACCGGGTGCGGCCTCAAGGTCTTTTACCGGGACACGTTCATGGAATTGCCCCATTTCGATCACATGCACCGGTTCCTGCCCGCGCTGGTGAAACGGGCCGGCGGCACGACCCTTTCCGTTGCGGTTCGCCACCGGCCCCGGGTCCGGGGTGAATCCCATTACGGCACCCTGAACCGTCTCCGGGCGGGGCTGGTGGATATGCTCGGGGTGATGTGGCTCCAGCGCCGTGTCCGGTTGACGGATATCACGGAATATCTTCCCGGGGGAGGAACTCCATCACCTTCCGGAGGAGAGATGAAACGCCTTGAGGACGCATCCGGCCCGGTCCCGCCGAAAACGGGAGAGTCCCGGGCCCGGGAGTGAAAGGGGGGATATCCCGATGGTCCATGTTCCCGATTATCGCCTGGCCAGGGAACGGATGGTCGAGACCCAGCTTATCCCCAGGGGGATCAGGGATCCGCGCGTGCTGGCGGCGATGAGAAAAATCCCGAGGGACCGTTTCGTCGAAGAGACCCTTGTCCCGGAGGCATACAACGACCATCCCCTTCCCATCGGCCACAAACAGACCATCTCCCAGCCTTACATCGTGGCCCTGATGACCGAGGCCCTTGAACTGGGCGGCGGGGAAACGACCCTCGAGATCGGTACCGGCAGCGGGTACCAGACCGCCATCCTGGCGGAATTGTCCGAAAGGGTCTGTACCGTTGAACGCATCCGGGACCTGATGGTCCGGGCGCGGGGAATCCTGGCGGATCTCGGGTATACCAACATTCTGTTCAAGGCCTTCGACGGGACCCTGGGATGGGAGGAGCACGCCCCCTACGACGCCATCATGGTGACGGCCGGCGCACCCCGCGTTCCCCGGCCGCTCATGGACCAGCTCGCCGAAGGCGGTCGTCTGGTCATCCCCGTGGGGAACCGGTTCAGCCAGGATCTCATCCGGATCATCCGGAAAAAAGGAAGGTTCGAACGGGAGAACATGGGCGGCTGCCGCTTCGTGGACCTCATCGGCATTCACGGGTGGCAGGAATAGCGGTTCCTGCGACGGACGGGCTCAGGCGATCCTGAAAAATGATTCGTCAAATTCCGGACGGTTCCTGTATTTCTTCATGAAAAATCCCGGGATCCGGTCCAGGTCTTCGAAGGCCGCGGGGTCCAGGTGGATCCCGGCCCGGTCAAAGGCCTCCAGGATCTGCTTGGTGGAGGGGGGGCACCCCTTGACGGCGATCATCTCGGTGATATCCGGGTTGTGCCGGTTCGCCAGGTACATGCACTTCCCGATCAGGAGGGTTTTCCGCTTTCCGGGCGTCGGTTTCATGGTCTTCCCGGTGAGCACCTCCACGTCGTCCCACGGCTCCCCTTTCCATGCCCTGGCAACGGCCGTGAGGATCGGACCGTTCAGCAGGGAACAGTAGGTGCACATGGTCAGGTCGTATTTCCGGTAGGAAAGGCCCTTGATCCCCATGCGTTTCATGGGCAGCGGCAGGCTCCCTTCCTCTCCCTCCACGTACGGAAACGAATGGCCATGACGCCTGGCAACGGCCGCGATCTCCTCCCCGGTCACCTCCACGTCGGAGAGATCCGCAGGCCGGCCGGCGTCCCGGGCCGCGTGCGCCAGGTGAGGGACGTCCGGAGGATCGTGTCCCAGGACCTTCGCGCCCACCATGTCCGCCGACAGGGCGTCGCGGGAGGCCACCAGCAGGTCGGATCTCCGGATCTTTCCGTCAAACCCCGGGCCGCGCTCATTGGTGTAGATGCCGTCGATGAGGACCAGACAGGAAGGGAGGAGCCGCCTGAGCTTCGCCACCATGTAATTCAGGTCCTTTACCGGGTCCGCGCCGTGGCATTTCTTCCGCGAAGGGATATCCAGCGTTCCCTTCAGGTTCTTGATGCCGAGGCTGACCACGGTCTGGGCATGGGTCTTGAGGACGGGCAGATCCACCACGAAATCGCTGTGAAGCAGATCCGTATTCA
>CAZCVB010000219.1:0-4235 GCA_964501805.1 uncultured Desulfobacteraceae bacterium
CAGCACCCGTTTCTGCATGATCCCGGCATACTCGATGCCGGTCTTGCCGATGGCGGCGAGCCGGTCGCGTTCTCCCCCGGGTGAGCCGAAAAGACGTTTTCTTGCCTCCGCCGGAATGGAGACCAATTTTTCATGAAACCCGTCGGTGGTCCCCTGCCCCCGGACAAGTACCGAGACGTAAAGCCCCACTCTCCCGGGCACATCGTCCAGGGGGATGTGAAGGCGGGAGAGACGAAAGTTCTCTTTGAAAACAAGGCGACGCAAGAGATCGGGGGTGATTCCCGCAGGCCCGACAGTAAGCGCGACGGGCCGCGCTTTTTCTCTGGATTTGCCGCCATCGAGAACAATCGGCAGCCAGGGATCGCCAACATTTCCGCAAAGTTCCTTCGCCGAAACCCGTCCGGCATCGGCGGGAACGGCCTCGGCCCGAATCGAACCCGTTTTCGTTTCTGAACGCAGCCGAACCCTGCGGCAGATTTCGACATAGAAGGGATCAAGATCTTTCAGCGGCAGGCCTGTTTTTCCATCCCACATCTCCAGCCACAACAGGATCCTGCCTGCGGAGGAATAGCCCCACGGTCCCCGGAGGATCGCCTCTCTTTCTTCAAGAAGCCTCACGCAGGCGAACCGCCAGCGTCGGCCGGGTCTCAGAGAATGGACCACTTCCACTATGGGGCGATTTCCGAACCCGCGGTTCATCCGGGAAATCCCCTGGTTGCCCCTGCCGAAAAACCCGCTCATGGTCTGGAGGCTTACGAGGGCATAAATCCATTCGTCGAGATCCGGCCTCGCCGCCCTGGCGGCCTTTACATCGTGATTCTTCGCAGTGGGCAGCAGATCGAGCTGGTCCGGGGCCTCTGCCTTGAGCTTGAGCTTTTCCACATCCTTTTGAGGCAACGGCGGCTGCATGAATGCGGGCCGCGTCGAATCCTCCACCACCAGGGTCCAGGCCAGGTCGTCATCGCGTCCCGCCAGCATTCGCAATCCTTCCCGCCAGAAACCTTCCTTCTGCAGGGGTTCCGTCCTGTTGCTCCTGGCCAGGATCGCCCCGGACAGGTAACAGAGGAACACGTGAAACGCATCCGTCTGGTGCCGCTGCAGGCCCGGCAGGGACGCCACCTCGTCGCGGCCCAGCGCCGCCAGCAGGCCGGGGAGGCTCAGGCGCACATGCCCCCCGGGTGTCTCGACCCGAAACAAATCGTCCGTAAGCAGGTTCATTTTTCCTCCTCCAATCCATAGCGGGTGTAGATATAACGGCGGTCGGCGTTTCGCAGCCGGATTTCACCCGGCTTTTCCGAGACCACCCCGACGCTCTCTTCGGCATGCCCGGGCTTCATGTGTCCGGGGATCACGATCTCGTCCAGTCGTTCGCCGAAGGGACTTGTGACTTCTTTGTCCAGGGGCAATCTCAGGCTGTCCGCGCCCAGGCGGGTCACCACCCTTTCACCGGCCTCGTTGAATACAAATTCGCCGAAATATTGATCATAAACCGCGGCCGCGCTGACAGCGGCTAATTCTTGCATAATCCTTTTCCCTTCGAGTCCTTCCGCATGCAAAGCCCACTTTTCCCCCGTCAACGACCCAAGCCTTTCGGGATGCGTCGCCTCCTCCACCAACCACCGGCAGTCCCGGGGAATTTTAATCGCAGGGCAATTCCTTATGGCGCGAAGGGTTAACTCCAGAATCCGCATGTCCTCGTAAACACTGCCGTAGCCCAACCCCTTGAAGACACCGCCGGTTTCCCCGTTATCGTTTAATGCTGATTCGAGACTGTCTTCCCGGGGCACGAGCACCCGGCAGCGGGCTTTCCGGAAACCGGGCGGACGTTCGCGGTCATGTCGATGAAGGCGACCGACCCGCTGGAGGAGGACGTCGGCGGGGCAGAGGTCGGTGATCATCAGATCCCCATCGATGTCCAGGCTTTGTTCAAGGGTCTGCGTGCCGATGAGCAGCCTCGGGCCCGGGGGGGCATCCTCTCCCATGGCGTCACTCACGGCCCTGTCCAGGAGTTCCCGGTCAACGGGGGCGAACCGCCCATGGTGCGGACAAACCACGCCGCGACAGGTAAACAGGCAACCGGATTCGATTCCGGGAGACCTCTCCACGGCGCGCAGGAGGTCACAGGCCCGTTTCACCGTGTTCATGATCACCAGGACACGGGCCCCGGCCCGCAAGGCCATGAGCAGGTCAGGGATGAGATTTTCAGGCTCCAAGGCATGAGGGACCCGCTCGAATATCACCCGGCGAGCCCTTTTTTTCCCATTCGCCGGCGGGGCCAGGCAGCGCCCGTCGCCCAGGGTTACGGAGGGATACGGCACCCTCCTTGATTTCTCGGGATCCGGCTGACCGGACTTTTTTCCGGCGGCTTCCAGAAAATGCGTGCGTGCCCGCGAACCGAGGGTAGCCGAAAGGAGCATGGCCCGGCCGCCCGTTGACAGGTGATGCGAAATCAGGAAAGACAGGAGTCTCCTCATGTAGGTGTCAGAGGCATGCACCTCGTCCACCACCAGGAGGCTCCTGTCCAGGCAAACGGATCGGAGATGGGCGTGGGAGGTCTGGACGGACGAGAGAAGCGCCTGGTCCACGGTTCCCACCGCCACCGCGGCGGCCAGGAATCGCTTGGGTCTCTCGGCCGCCCATTGACGTTCCCGTTTTTGTTTGTCCCGTTCGTCGGTCCACCGGGTCTCTTCCCCCGGAAGAATCCTATGAGGAGCCAGGCCATCCACCCGGGGATATCCCGGAACGGCCAGCACGGTCACGGGGCGCCTGGCCGGGTCGGGAGAGAATTTTTTTGTATAGGTATCGATCCTGCGGTAGATCTCACGCGCGGCCACCCTTGTGGGCAAGGCGAAGTAAAGGCTGTCCACCTCTCCGGCCTCAAACAGGCGACAGAACCAGTGAAATGAGGCTTCCGTCTTTCCCGACCCGGTTTCGGACTCGGCGATGATCAAACGCGCCGCATCCATATGCGGGTCAAGCACATCGACAAGGGCCTGCAGGGGACGCGGGGGAAACCCGAACCGGGACTCAAAAGTCGCGTCCCGCCCGGCCAGCACCGGCCGAAACCCGGCGACATCCAGCCCCACGGCCTCCAGGAGACGGGGCAGCGCCTCCAGGTCCTGTCTCAGGCGGGCCCGGAGATCGGTCGGCTCGATCGGGAACCAGTCCGGGTGCGATCCCAGCCAGTCCGCCAGCATCAGCAGGCCCGCGAAACGATGATGAAACCGCGGGTTTCCGGGAAGACAAGGGCCTCGGCCCCTGAAAGCGGCAGGAAAAGCCTGCTCCGCCCATTTCATGATTTCAGCAATTTCCTGCATCGGATCCCAAGGCCCCTGAGCACGCCACCATTTGTTCTTTGCCGTGAGGAAGGATCCGGAAGCATTCCCCTGGAAACGGATCGGGTTTCCATGATGGGACCAGGCGGCGAGAAAATAGCTGTCTAATACGGTCTCCTCATCAAACCAGCCGCCGATGACATCCAGCCGGAGGACCTTGGTGAACCGGGCGCAGAGTTTTTCGTCGTCAAACACCGCCTCGATCTCTTTAACGTGACCCGCGCCACGTGTCCCACGGCCGAAGACCTTCATCTGAAACCCGAGGTTTGCCTTTCCGACGTCATGGAGCATGGCCAGCACCGAGAGACGATCCAGATCCCGGTCACTCAGTTCGCGGCCCGCCGCGGCCTCCAGCGTCCTCCGGAAACCGGGAAGACCGGAAAGGGCATGAAAAGTAAGGGCCACATCAAGGCAATGCGCTTTCAGCGAAAGACTCACGCCGTCTTTTTTCTGAAATTTACCCCAGAATATGTGGCCCTCAGGACCCGGTTCCGCTTTCATTGACATGGACTCCCTGTTTGACAACAATAGATTTTTCCCCACAGTAAAAAGCAGCAAAACAGTGCGGTCGATTCAGTATGTGGCGTTAGATATACCATGCGGTTTTGACAGATCCGGTCACATCCATGGAAAATTTTTCAAAATTTTATCCCGAAAAATAAGGAATGGCCTTGGTTTTGATCAGATAAGTGTTCATAAAATTGTGAAAAAACGGCTTCTGATAGCATAAGTTTTTTTATATTTTAAAATTTACTTAAAAATATAAAAACCTCGCTTCGCGGTCAAGAAATTTCCCAACTTTCATGTTGTTGCAATAAACAAACGAAGCAATGTCGTAATAGCTCAAAAAAGAGGGGTAGGAGGGTTTTTCTGACGCGACTGTCGAGAGGGCGCCGTCTC
>CAZCVB010000220.1:0-4233 GCA_964501805.1 uncultured Desulfobacteraceae bacterium
CCCGGCGGGGCCACCGATTTCCAGGCGCGGATCATCTCCATGATGGCGGCCAAGGCGGAATATCTGGGCCAGCCCATCGTTATCATCAACAAGCCGGGGGCCGGAGGACAGGTGGGATGGAACTGGGTGGTTCAGAAAGGTTCAAAAGACGGCTATACCATGGTGGCCTATAACGTCCCCCATTTTATCGCCCAGTCGATTGTGTATCGGACCAAGTACAACATCCATACCTTTGAACCCGTGGCCAACTGGGGCGCGGATCCGGCTGTTCTTATCGTGCCGAAAAATAGTCCATTCAACACGGTTTCCGACCTCGTTGCCTATGCGAAAAAAAATCCGCGGAAAATTACCGTGAGCGGGGCGGGGATGTATGTGGGCCATCATATCGCCTTCCTGCAGCTCAGCAAGGTTGCGGGCATCAAGATGACCTATATCCCTGAAAAGGGAGGTGTCCCGGCCATGCAGTCGGTGGTTGCCGGGAAGGTGAAAGCGGGATTTAACAACCTGTCGGATGCCTTTCGGAACCAGGGAAGGATCAAGATCCTGGCCGTCGCGGATCTCGATCGGCATCCCTTTCTCCCGAATGTAAAGACCTTCAAGGAGATGGGAATCGATATCGATGATTCAAGTGTCAATTTTCGGGGCGTTGCTTTCCCAAAAGGAGTTCCGCAGAAGATCATCGACAAGTGTGCAGATGTCTTCCCCAGGATGTTTCGTGACAAGAAGGTCGTGAAAAAGATGAAGGCAAGCGGTAGTCCCATGCGGGTGATGACCCGGGCCCAGGTCCTCAAGATGTTTCAGCAGAGAGAGGCCTACCTGAAGGGGCTTCTCAAAAAACTTAAGAAGAAATAAGTTCCTGTCCGGAGGACGGGCCCGTCGTTCTCCGGATGAAACGCCATTGACAGGGACCGGTTCCTTGTGATATACTTTTTTATTGAATAACGAATCTGAGAACTGAGGAACCAGCGCACAGGAGTGAAGGGGGTCTCCCCGCAGTTTATGAAATCCGGGAGAGACCTTTTGAAAAAGCCAGGTCTGAAACGTCATATCCTGATCCGAACCGGATCGGGAAACACCTCGGATGAGAGGCGACAAAGGCTCGCTTGCGGTTCCATCGACGTGGGATTGTGGGCGGGCTTTTGTGGATAAGGGCTCCTTTGTTTGTATCTGTTATGCTTGGGAGCCCCCGCCGGTTTCGGCACGGTCTCCCATTGGGCTGCCTCGGACACGCCTCAGGGCCGCCGGATTTCCAGATGGGTCGGGAGCGGTATGCCGCCCCGGGACCCGCTCGCTGCTTCACGCGGACCATTATACAAAGAAAAGAAAGGATACCTGAACAGGATGGAAAAATTTGCCGAACTGGTGGTGGATGGAAAAACTTATAAATTGCCTGTCGTCATCGGGACCGAAGGAGAAAAGGCCATCGACATTACGCGTCTTCGCAAGGAGACCGGGCTGATTACCCTTGATCCTGGCTATGCCAACACGGGAAGCTGTACCAGCCGGATCACCTTTATGGACGGAGAAAAGGGGATCCTGCGATACCGCGGAATCCCCATCGAACAACTGGCCGAACACTCCAGTTTCGTGGAAACCGCGCACCTGCTTATTGAAGGGGAGCTTCCTACGCGGGATGAGTTTACCCGGTTTTCGGTGTTGTTGAACGACTACTCCCTGATCCACGAGGATATGCGGCAATTTTTCGCCAATTTCCCCAGAAGGGCCCATCCCATGGGGATCCTTTCCTCCATGGTAAACGCCATGCGCGCCTTTTATCCGGAACTCCCGGAGAGGACCGAGGAGGAGGAAATTTATATTACCTTTACCCGCCTGCTCTCGAAGGTACGGACCATGGCAACCATGGCCTACAAGTTTTCCCTGGGTCACAAGTTTGTTTATCCAAGGCACGATCTTTCCTATGCGGCCAATTTCCTGAACATGATGTTCGATTCCCCGGTCAAACCGTACATCATTGATGAAACCCTGGTGAAGGTCCTCAACGTCTTCTGGATCCTCCACGCCGACCACGAACAGAACTGCTCCACCTCCGCCGTGCGAATGGTGGGCAGCGCAAAGGTGAACCTCTATGCCGCCATCTCCGCGGGCATTTGCGCCCTGTGGGGGCCGGTCCATGGAGGGGCCAACCAGGCCGTGGTGGAAATGCTGGGAGAGATCCACCGGAACGGGGGAGATGTGGCGCCGTTCGTCGCCAGGGCAAAGGATCCCGAGGATCCTTTTCGGCTCATGGGTTTCGGTCATCGGGTCTACAAGAACTACGATCCGAGGGCGAAGATCATCAAGAAGATGTGCGATCGTGTCCTGCGTAACCTGAGGCATCATGATCCGCTGCTGGATATTGCGAAAAAACTCGAAGAAGTGGCGCTTGAGGATCCGTACTTTATCGATCATCACCTGTATCCCAACGTTGATTTCTACAGCGGTATCGTGTTGCGGGCGATGGGGATCCCTCTCAATATGTTTACGGTCATGTTCGCCATCGGACGCCTTCCCGGGTGGATCAGCCAGTGGAGGGAAAGTGTTGAAACCGATTCATGGACCCTTCACCGACCCCGCCAGATCTATATCGGGGAGAAAAAACGGGATTTTATTCCCATAGAGAAGAGAGGGTAGCGTCGCCTTGTTTCCTTCCTGTCCGGGCCGGGATGCGGGATGCGGAACGCAGCCGGGTGTCATGGCGGGAAGGGGGGCCGTTTGGCGGGGCGTGAAGGGTGAAACGGTTTATTACCGGTTGAATGACGCCTTTTTTACCTTCACCCGAAGCGCTTTTTGGCCGGAGCGGCCGGATGAAAGGGCCAGGGCATCGGTGCGGCCGTTCAATAAATATTTTTATGACGGGTTTATGGACCCCTTCTCCCATGGAAAAACCAAGGGCCTCCGCACCATTCCCATCCGGCGGACCATCAAGGATCCCCGCCGTATCCTTCCTTACGAAGACGTGCTGCAGTTTGTGGATGCCCAGGATTATTTCGTGGTCGCGTGCTGCCCCTGCCGGCAGCGGAAAAATCTGGACCCCGATGCCCCCGACTGCCCGCATCCCGTGGAAGTCTGTCTCCATTTCGGGCGCCTGGCGCATTACATGGTAGATAACGGACTGGGCCGTGAAATTACCAGGGGAGAGACAAAAGAAATCCTGACTTTGTCCGCTGAATCCGGTCTGGTCCATGCCATCTCCAACTGGCAAAAGACGCCGGATACCATCTGCAACTGTTGCAGGTGCTGCTGCGTGTTTTTCGAGGCGTTTCATGTCCTGGGCCATGACAAGAGTCATGATCCGTCCAACTACCGGGTGCATGTCCGCGCGGAGACATGCCGCGCGTGCGGTCTGTGTGTCGATCGTTGCCCGGTGGACGCCCTTTCCCTCAAGGCGTCGCCCGCTGCGTCCGGCGGGGAAAGGAAGGCGGTGTTCCTGTCCGAGCCGGATCGTTGCCTTGGTTGCGGGGTCTGCGTGTACAAATGTCCGACCGGCTCTCTCAGCCTTGAACGGCGCGAAGAGACCTGCGATCCCCCGGCGGATCCGGGAGAGTGGATGAAACGGTGGGTGGAGGACACGAAAACGGGCGGGGGTAGGGAGGCGTAGGGTGCCCGGGATACAGGAAATCCTCCTGCTGGCCGTCATTGTGATAGGGATACTGTTTCTGCCGAGGCTGGCTTCAAGGGGAAAAGAGATGAAACCGGTCCGGCCAGCCGGTCGGAAGCTCTCCGGCGCCATGCGCCTCTCCATCATGCTTTCTGTCCTGTGGACCGGTCTGACCGCATTCTTCTGTGAACCGTGGGAAAAAGGTCTTATCGCTTTTCTTGTCTGGGGGGCCGGGCCTCTCATCGCGGGATGGGGCGGTTACTGGGTCCTCAGGGGATTCAGGGATCAATAGGGGAGGTTTAGGGAAATCGTTTAGTTAAAACCTTTATGGCCTTGTTTGTCGATCAGGTGGAATCGTCCTCCAGGACGCGTGTCTCCAATTTTTTTGTTGACAAAAACGGACCAAAACGATAAATATTTTTGAACAGTATCATCTGGTAAAGTTATCAGACCACTAAACATGTAGCATTTTTCTCAAAGCGCTGTTCCTTGTTAATAACCACCGGGTTTGTATAGCGAAAGCCTGTGAGTAGCTGTGCTCGCGTTCATGCCTTTTGAAAGTCGGCGATGATTATTTAACCCGAAGTTCCCTCAGCAGAAAAGCTGTATCCTATTGACTTCAAAGGGAATCGGCA
>CAZCVB010000221.1:0-4226 GCA_964501805.1 uncultured Desulfobacteraceae bacterium
TTATAAAGACAACGTACTGACAATTACACCTGCTTTGATCGTCAACAAGCGTAAACCGTTTTAAGGACCTTTTTCCAAACCGATCCTGTCCTTTTGGAATTCACGATCCGGTGATCACAAAGAGTCGGACGGGTGGCATATGGATCTTGAGCAGGCCCCAGGGTATCTCCGGTGCATCCTGAAGAATTCCGGTGATCTCATTTTCGCCGCGGATGCGGACGGGCGTTTGCTCTTCCTGAGCGCGGCCGGGGAAAAGCTCCTCGGCCGGACGGGAGATGCGGCGGCCGGTACGCCGGTGAAGGACCTGGCCGACGATCCGGCGGCGCTTGAAGGTCTTATCGAGGCATGCATGGAGCAGGGCCGTGCTGTTCACGGGGAGGTTGCGTTTCGGGGCAGGGACGGCGTCCCGGTCCATTGCGACGTGGCCCTGGACCGCCTGGAAGACGCGGAGGGCCGCCCGGCCGGCGTGGTGGGCGTGTGCCGGGATATTACCTCCTGGAAAAAGCTGCAGGAAGACCTCATCCTCGTCGACAGGCTGGCCGAGATTGGCCGGATCGCATCCGGGGTGGCCCATGAGATCAACAACCCGCTTGCCGTGATCAGTGAAATTTCGGGATGGGTCGGCGTGGTGGTGTCCGATGCCGGGGGGCTGAGCGAGGAAGACAGGGAGGAACTGGAGACGGCCGTCCGGCGGATCGGCGAGCAGACCGACCGCTGTAAGGCGATTACCCGCCAGGTGCTGGGATTCGCAAGGGATACCCGGCCTTCCACGGCCACCCTGGATATCCATCAGCTGCTGAGCCAGACGATCGAGTTTCTCAAACCGGAGCTGAAGGTAAAAAATATCCGGCTGGTGCAGCGCTTTGTGGAGGGGGCTCTTGAGGTCCGCTCAGACGCGAAGATGCTCGAGCAGGTCTTTGTGAACCTCCTGTCCAATGCCCTGTATGCCATAAAGGAAAAGGGTGAGAGTAAAGGCCGGATCGAATTGAAAACCGTGAAACGGGAAGGGATGGTGGAGGTGAGCGTCTCGGACACCGGGACCGGCATCCCGAAACAGGAACGGGAGAAGATATTCGGGCTTTTCTACACCACCAAGCCCCCGGGAAAGGGGACGGGCCTCGGCCTTCCCATCTGCCGGAATATCCTGAAGAAACTGGGAGGCGACATCTCGTTTGAAAGCGAGCCGGGTGTGGGCACTACCTTCACCGTCCGCGTCCCTGTCACGGGAAATCCGACGGCTATCTCCTGAACGGGTTCCGCGCCGGATCGACGCGTAGGCTCGTTTCCGTCGGCCCGGCCGCATTCCGGTGTATCCCGCGGCGTTTCATCGGCACAAGGTCTCAAGGAGTCTGTGCTTGGAAAATCCGCTGCAAACAATGCCCGGCCGTGAACCATCCGATGCGTTTGATGCGGATTTCCCCGCTTCCGGGGGAACCGGCCGGAGCTCTTTCGGCGCCCGGGTCATCACTTTCCTGGTCCTTTTTTTCCTCTGGGTGATCCTGTCGGGACGCTTTGATGCCTTTCACCTGAGCCTGGGGATCATTTCCAGCGTCATCGTCACGCTGTTCTCCGGGGATCTCCTGTTCCCGGGGGCCAGACCCCGCCGCCTGCTGCGGGCGTGGGGCCGTTTCATGAGATATGTCCCGTGGCTTCTTTATCAGATATTCCTCGCGAACCTGCACCTTTTGTATCTTTCCTTTCATCCCAATTTACAGGACCTGATTGATCCGGAGGTCATCCGGTTCCGGAGCCGACTCAGAAAAGACCTGTCCCTGGTGACATTCGCCAACTCCATTACCCTGACACCGGGGACCATCACCATCTCCGTCTCCCCGGACGGGGAATTCAAGGTGCATGCCATTGACAAGCAATCGGGCGATCCTCTCCCGGGAGAGATGGAGGCGCGTATCGCCCGGGCGTTCGGGGAGACATGATGGAAACGGTTTTTCTTGCAGTGAGCCTCTATCTCTGCCTCCTGATGATCTTCACCATGTACCGGGCGGTTTTCGGCCCAACCGTACTGGACCGCCTGATCGGCGCCAATGCCGTGGGCAGCAAGACCTCGGTTTTGCTGATCCTCATCGGCCTGATCTACGGCCGGGTGGACATGTTCGTGGATATCGCTCTGGCTTACGCCATGCTCAACTTTATCGCGGTGCTGGCCGCTTCCAGGTATTTCCAGAAACGAAAGGGGCTGTAGTCGTGAATATCGTGGTGATCGCGCTGCTGGTCTTCGGTCTGGTTTTCTTTACGGGCGGGGCCGTGGGGATTATCCGTTTCCCTGATTTTTATTCCCGTCTCCATCCGGCGGGAAAACTGGATACCATGGGGGCGCTGCTGATGATGTCGGCCCTGGCCCTTTTTAACCTGCATCATTTTTCACTGGGGACATTTCTGACATCCGTCAAGATCATCCTGATCGTCGTGTTCGTTTTTCTCTCCGGGCCGACGGTCATCCACGCCATTGTCGACGCCGGGGTAAGGGCCGGATTGAATCCCTGGACCCGGGGAGAAAAGAGGAGATAACCGTATGATCTGGCAGCTGGATCTGGCCGTGCTGGCGCTGGTGGTGGTGGCCGCCGTGGGCGCCGTGACCATCAGGGACCTCCTGGGCTGCGCCATCCTGTTTGGGGCCTACAGCTTTTTGATGTGCGCGTTGTGGGCCATCATGGGCGCGGTGGACGTGGCCTTTACCGAGGCATCGGTCGGCGCGGGCGTGAGCACGGTATTTTTCGTGGCGGCCGTCTTCAGAACCACCCGGAGGACCAAGGATTGAAAAAGATCGGCCTTCTCATCGTGATCCTCACCGGCGTTTTTCTCATTTACGCCACCGCCGATTTTCCCCGGTGGGGAGACCCCGCCTCACCCGCCAGTACCCATGTGTCTCCCCGGTATATTGAAAAGAGCATGGAAGAGACGGAGGTGCCCAACGTGGTCACTTCCGTTCTTGCCGATTACCGGGGATATGACACCATGTTCGAGACCACGGTCATTTTTGCGGCGGGCGTGGCCTGTTTTATCCTCCTGAGGATCCCGGGGAGCGGGGGGCCCGAAGAGCGGCTTTACCGCCATGTCCCAACCGGCATCACCATCCGTGTCAAGGATGCCCGGAACGTCCCCTCCCGGCTGGCCCAGTTCGAGCGGATCGACACCCTCTGGGTCCCCCATGACCTGATCATCAAGACCGCCTGCCGGATACTGATTCCCTTTATCCAGCTGTTCGCCCTGTATGTGATCGCCCACGGGCATCACAGTCCCGGGGGCGGCTTCCAGGGCGGCGTCATCCTGGGCGCCAGCATCATCGTCATGGCCATGTCCCACGATCTCCGGGCCTCCATCGAACGGATGGGGGAGAAGGTGAACGCCCTTCTGTGCGCCGCCGGGGTCTTTATTTACGCGGGTACGGGCGCTTTGTGTCTCTCCATGGGGAGAAACTTCCTTGATTATGCCGCACTGGCGCCGTTACTGCACTGCGATCCGGTCATGGCCCGGTCTTACGGGATCTTCATGGTGGAAATCGGCGTGGGCATCGCCGTCATGGCCACCATGATCCGTATCTACGACAATGTTTCCTCCGCGGGAAAATACGACGAAGGGCTGTAGGTATCCCATGTCTCAAGTCATTTCAGAGGTGCTGGCCAAGTACAATTACTGGATTTACATCACCCTCATGATGATCGGTCTCTACGCCATGATCACAAAGAACAACCTGGTGAAGAAGATCGTCGGCATGAATATTTTTCAGACGGCCATCATCCTTTACTATGTTTCCATCGGTTCCAAAAAAGGAGGGACGATACCCATTATTGAACATGGACACGGAGCCGGTACGCATGCGGCGCGCGCGGCCGAATACATCAACCCGTTGCCCCATGTCCTGATGCTCACCGCGATCGTGGTGTCCGTGGCGACCCTCGGCGTGGCGCTGGCGTTGGCCATCAAGATCTATAACCGGTACCAGACGCTGGAAGAAGATGAAATCCTTTCACAGATAAGGGGAAAATGAGCCCGCATTATCCTGTTCTCCTGGTCACCGTCCCGCTGCTGTCGGCGTTTTTGATCAGCGCGGCCGGCTGGCTGAGAAAAAAACTCTGTTTTCCGATCGCCGTGGCCTCCCTGGTTGCGACCCTCTCCTTTTCGGTGGGGCTGCTCCTGGAGGTCGTCTCGAACGGTCCGGTCCGGTACCGGCTGGGCAACTGGCCCCCGCCATGGGGCATCGCCTATTT
>CAZCVB010000222.1:0-4218 GCA_964501805.1 uncultured Desulfobacteraceae bacterium
ATTTGCAATTCCTCCATTTATCGTTACAGCAATTTAACATATAACGATTGGAATTACAAGCCAAAAACACTACTTTTCTTTGATTTTCAGCCTGTTGCATGGCTTTCATCGTTACGTTTTCCGGGAACGCAAGTCGTAAAGAACTCAGAAAAAAGGGGAAAGGTCCGGGCGATGCAGGATTACCGGTTCTCTTTCGGCAGGGGACACGACTCCCGCAAAAAATTGTTGCGAAGAGCCTTTTTTTCAATTAGCATTTTTAATTTCGATCCAATTATCCGCCCAAATCGAATGTTTCAAGTTTTGATGAAAGACTTTTTCGTGATATTGACGGGATAGTCGCCCATTTTGCCGGGGTTGGCGCCCACCGTAAACCCGGGAAGCGTTCAATGTCAGGATCCAGGGAAAAAATCGAGAGGATGGTGGCGTTATGAAAAAATCCGCTCCTGCATACATTACGGGTTTCTTTTTTCTGATGGCCTTTTTGTCGGTTTTTTCCTGGGCCGCGGGGGCCCGGGGGGCTGAATTGCCGGCCCAGGTTTCCCCCCAGCAGGCCCAGGCCCTGCAAAAGGCGGTGCAGGGGGGCGATGTGAGCCCGGAAACCGCCGCAAAGGTCATGGAGAAGGCCCGGCAGGGGACATTGACCCCGGAAGAGATCAAGATGGGGAAGCGTCTCCTGGAGCAGAAAAAATCGCAGGCCGAAAAAAAACCCGCCCCGTCCGCCAAGAAAAAGGAGACGGTGAAACCGGCGCCGGCAGAACAGAAGCCGCAACCCAAGGTAGCGAAATCGATTGTCCCGGACGAAGAATTCCTGAAAAAGACCTTTGGCCCAAAGGCGCCTTCGCTTCCCATATTCGGCCATAAACTCTTCTCCTCCTCCCCCAGCACCTTTGCCCCCATCAAGACGCTTCCCGTTTCCGAAAATTACGTGGTGGGACCGGGCGATGAGATCCGGGTTTTCATGTGGGGGCGTATCGACGCCTCCTACAGCCTGGTGGTGGACAACCGGGGAGAGATCAACTTCCCGAAGATCGGGCCGCTGACCGTTGCGGGGATCACCTTCGGGGAACTCAAGGAGCTGATCAAGGCAAAGGCGGAGGCCATTACCGGGGTAAACGTCAATGTCAGCATGGGGAAGCTCCGGACGATCCAGGTCTTTGTCCTGGGAGAGGTGAAGAGCCCGGGTGTTTACACGGTCAGCTCGCTGGCGACCATGTCAAACGCGCTCCTGGCCTCGGGCGGGCCCACCGCGCTGGGGTCCCTCAGGAAGGTACAGCTCCGGCGCAAGGGGAAGCTGGTGACCACCCTCGATCTTTACGATTTTCTGCTCAGGGGGGATACCTCGGGCGACACCCGCATCACGCCCGGAGACGTGATATTCGTGCCCCAGTGCGGGGCCATGGTGATGGTGTCGGGGAACGTGAAGCGGCCCGCCATTTATGAATTGAAGGGCCGCAGGGACCTGAAGACCGCGCTGCGCCTGGCCGGGGGCCTGAAACCCCAGGCATTGAACCAGCGGATCCAGATCGTCCGGGCCTTTAAAAACCGGATGCAGGTCATCCTGGACATCTCGTACGATGAACTGCGGGGAAAAGGCGCGATCCCTCTCCAGGACGGGGACCTCATCCGGGTCTTTTCCATCATGCCCTCGGCGGTAAACGCGGTGTACCTGTACGGGAACGTGCTCAGGCCGGGCCAGTACGCCTGGAAACAGGGGCTCCGGATACGGGACATCCTGCCCGACCTGGACGCCCTGGACGTGGATACCTATTTCGACTACGCGCTGATAAAGCGGTACCATCACGAAAAAATGAAGGCCGAGCTGATCCCCTTTGATCTCGGCGGCCTGCTCCTTTCCGGGGATTCGTCACAAAATATCGCGTTAGAACCCCTGGATGAGATCTATATCTTCAACAAAAAGATGTTCGAGGACCGGCCCAGCGTCGGCGTGAGGGGGGAGGTCCGCAGGCCGGGCCGGTATTATATCGACAACATGCGGATCAGGGATCTCATCCTGAAGGCGGGAGACCTGACGGACGACGCCTATCTTTCAAAAGGGGAACTGATCCGGATAGACAAAAAAAGGAACAAACACACCCTTTATTTCGATGTGGCGGCCGCCATGGCGGACAAGCCTGAACACAATATCCGGATCCAGGACGAAGACCAGGTGATCATCCACTCCATCTGGGAGGAGAAATGGAAGGAATCGGTCTCCATCGAGGGGCAGGTCAAGAAACCCGGCACATTCGTCCTTACACAGGGGATGCGGATCAGGGACCTGCTGTTCAAGGCGGGCCGGTTCACCCGGGACGCCTACATGGAGAAGGCCCACCTGTACCGGACCGACTGGCGCACCAAGGAGGTCACCATCCTCACCTTCAACCCGGGGGCCGCCCTCAGGGGCGATCCGGGGAGCAACCTGCTGTTGAAGGACCTGGATCGCGTGGTCATCCACAATATCAGGGAATACGTTCCTCCTGAAAAGATCACCATCTCGGGCCAGGTGAACCGTCCCGGCGCCTATCCCTATGCCCGGAACATGCGGGTGAGAGACCTCGTGCTCGTGGCCCGAAACGTCACCCGGGACGCCTACCTGGAAAAGGCCCACCTGTACCGGACCGACTGGCGCACCAAGGAGGTGACCATTCTCACCTTTAACCTGAAAAAGGCGCTCGCGGGCGATGCGGCGAACAACCTGCCGTTACAGGGCCTGGACAAGGTGGTGGTTCACAGCATCTGGGAGTATGTGAACAAGTACACGGTGGCCATAAAGGGCATGGTGAATCATCCCGGGGAATACCCCTATGCCACCAACATGACCGCGCGGGACCTGATACTGGTGGCGGGAAACGTGACGGACGCCGCCCACCTGGAGGCCGCGGAGCTCATCCGGTACGATATTGTCGGGGGAAAGCGGGTCAAGACCTCCATCCTCAACTTTGACGTGCGCCTGGCCCTCAAGGGGGACCCGGCCGAGAATATCCGGCTCCAGCCCCTGGATGTCATCCATATCAAAAAGATTCCCGACTGGGGGGTGGCAAAGACGGTTACCGTGTCCGGCGAGGTCCTCTTTCCCGGGGCATACCAGATCCGGGAAGGGGAGCGGCTGAGCGACGTCATCGAGCGGGCCGGGGGATACACGCCGGAGGCCTACCTGCGGGGGGCGGTCTTCACAAGGGAATCGGTGCGGGCGACCCAGCAACAGCGGATAAAGGAGATGATGGACCGGCTGGAGACCGAGATCGCGAGCCACGGGGTCCAGGAGGCGCAGACCGCGCTTTCCAAGGAGGACCTGGCCGCGCAGGCCCAGTTCCTGGCCGCCAAAAGAGCGCTTCTTACAAACCTGCGGAAGGCCCGGGCCACGGGCCGCGTGGTGATCTCGCTTTTGCCGGTGAACGTGCTGAAGGCCACTTCATCCGACCTTGTGCTGAAAAACGGGGACACCCTGTTTGTTCCCAAAACGCCGGATACGGTCAATGTGCTGGGCGCCGTCTACAACCCCACGGCCCTTGTTTACGAAAAAGACCGGCCCCGGGCGAAACACTACCTGGCCCTGGTGGGCGGCCCCACCAAAAACGCGGACACGGACAACATGTATATCGTGCGGGCCGACGGGACCGTTGTGAGCAAGGAGGGGCATACATGGTTCGGCATCTCCTGGAACAGCGAAAAGGACCGGTGGGGATTCTGGGGCAGGGTGGAAGACACGAAACTCTATCCCGGCGACACCCTCCTGGTTCCCCAGAAGGTGATCGAGGTCAGTTTCATGCGCAACCTGAAGGACTACAGCCAGGTCCTTTACCAGCTTGCCGTTGCCGCGGGGGTGCTGGTGGGGCCGGTATTTTAGGATAACATGGATCAAAAAGAGACGCAGAGCGCAACAGCCGGGCCCATGGACGGGGTCTATTTGAACCCGGAAGAGGACGAGGTCAACATCCTGGATATGTTGCTTGTCCTTTTGAAACACAAAGGGATGATCTTCGTCATGGTCTTTTTTACCGGCGTAGCCGCCGTGGTGATCACGTTGTTGATGACGAACATCTACCGGTCCGAGGCCACCATTGCCCCGGTCGGCGAAGAGGGGGGCCCTTCCCGGTCCATGGGCGGCATCGGCGGCCTGATCGCGCAACAGGCGGGATTAGGGGGAAACAGTTCCCTGGAAAAGCTCCAGGTGGTGCTGAAGAGCCGGGAGCTGACCCTCCGGATCATCAAGAAACA
>CAZCVB010000223.1:0-4158 GCA_964501805.1 uncultured Desulfobacteraceae bacterium
GCAGTGAAGGGCGCGTTTTCCCGGTTTCCTTTCCCCCGGCCTTCTCTGCCGGAACGGCCGTCCAAGGCCGGTGCCGGAAACCGGCGCCGACCCGCCGGGTTCCCGCCTCCGACACCGGCATCCTTTCGGAAAAAGCCTTCCGGAGTCTCTCCGGACTCACCGTTTCAGGCCAGCCGAAGAAGTGGTTTTACCATTTTACCAATGTTGGCGATTCAACGATCCCCTCCGGGAAAGTCACCGGGATTTCCCTGCGCTTCAGACGTCCCTGCGCACCGCCAGGTAGGCGCCGAAGGGCCTTGCCGCCTGCTGGAGCCGCGGCTCCAGCAGATCGAACGCGGGGAGCAGCCCCGCCGGGAGGCCCGGCGGGGCAAAGGCCGCCGTCCCCCATTTCACCGGCCCGAAGAAACGGCGCATCTCCGGGTACGAATAGAAACGGCAATCGGCGAAAATGGATTCCCGGAACCAGGAGAGGATCCGCCGGCGTGCGGCCCATATGCTCCACTTGTTCAGGACGCCCACCACGATGCGGCCGCCCGGGGCGCAGACCCGTATCATTTCCGCCACGGCCCTTTGGGGATCCGGAAAAAATTCGAACGCGGTGACGGACAGGACCAGATCAAACCGGCCGTCCGGGAACGGCAGCCCTTCTCCCTCGGCCTGGACTAGTTTCAGGCGGAGACCTCCGGCCGCGGCCTTGTCCATGGCCCGCCGCATCATTTTCAGTCCCGGATCAAGCCCCGTGCAGTCGAGCCCCATCCGGGCAAGTTCCAGCAGGTAGTTGGCGGTCCCGGTGCCGATATCCAGGACCCGCTCCCCCGGACGGGGCCGCGCCAGCCGCCAGGTCAATCTCTTCTCCCACCGGTCCACGTGCGCGCCCAGCGGCGATTCAAACCATTCGTCGTATTTCTTCACCATGTCGTCAAACTGCATGTTCCGTCTCGCCTCATCGGTTACCATCTTCGTTCATCCGGCGGAGGGGGGGGGCGGGACGGCGCCGCCAACGGCCATGGCGCGGTGGAATTCCGCCTCCATCTCCCGGACCCGCGACATCCTGCCCGGGGTCAGGAACACCCCGTAGATCGGGTCCTCTTTCCGCGGCCGTCTTCCCAGGAGCCCCGCCTCCAGCAGGGAAAGGGCCTCGATGGCCTTGTCGCACACCGGATACCCCCTGTCGTCCACCTGGATGACGCCGTCAAAGGAGACCCGGGAGATGTTGTTGATGTCCACCAGCCGGATCCCTCCCGCCGGCGTCAGAAGCAGGTTGCCCACCCCGGCCAGGTCGGGGACATGGCCGGCCTCGAGGATCATGCGCCGGGTCCTGTCGACAAACCCCTCCGCGCTCGCCCGGACCGCTTCGAGCCAGTATCCCGGTCCCCGGTCCCCGGCCGGCCCGCCTTCGGAAGCCATCCGCCGGTGAAGGGATTCAAGGCAGGCCCGGTCCAGGTGGCCCCAGGGATCCAGGATCTCTCCTTTCACATATTCCTGGAGACCGCAGAGCAGGATTTCACGGGTCCCGTCCCTCAGATAATCCACCAGGAACTCCTCGGAACGCGCCATGTGGTCCGGGGCCAGGAACCGCTCCACGATCTTCTCTCGCATCAGCTCTTCCCGGGCCGCCGCCGGATCCGGGAACCGGGAGCGGAATATCCGCAGCATCTTCACGGGAACGGCCCGGGGATAGGTCCTCGGCCCGTCACCGGCCGTTCCTTTCCGTTCTCTCTCCAGGTCTTCCGGTCTCAGGACTTCCATGAGGTGGGACCTGAGGCCCGCGCGATAATGTCTCCTGAACACGAACCGCGAAGGGGCGCGGACGAAATTGAGCCGCAGGATGTCCGCGTGATCAAGGCCGACCCGCTCTCTGATATCCCGTTCCATCGCCTTCTACCCTGTCGCCTCCATGCCCGTTCCCTGAAGATCCGGGTGACGGGTTCCCGTTTTTTATACTCCCCGGGGCCGTCTTTTCAAGCACCTAAAAAAGGCGGCCCGCCCGCAGACCCGGGAAAATCCCTCCGCCGGCGCATCATTTTCCGGGTGCGGCCCGGCGGCGGGGCCGCAGGATCCGTTGTAAAATCGATACGGCCGTGATAAGTTGCCCGCCGGATTACCGGATCACAAAAAAACAATAGGGGGTTGATGCCATGAAAATCGGATGGATCGGAACCGGGGTCATGGGGGCGGCCATGGCCGGACATCTCCAGGCGGCCGGTCATGAACTCCATGTCTACAACCGGAGCATGGACAAGGCGGCGTCCCTTGTCCGGAACGGGGCGCGGCCGTGCGGTTCGCCCGCGGACGTCGCAACGGGATCCGAGATCGTTTTCACCATGGTGGGGCTTCCCTCCGACGTGGAATCGGTCTACCTGGGAAAGGACGGGATACTGGACGCCGGCGGGCCGTGCCGGATCGTGGTGGACATGACCACCAGCCGGCCGGAACTGGCCCGCACCATCGCGCAGGAGGCCTCCTCCCGCGGGATGGAAAGCCTGGACGCCCCGGTCTCCGGGGGCGACATCGGCGCCAGGGACGCCGCCCTCGCCATCATGGCAGGGGGAAGCGAGGCGGCATTCGGCGAGGTCCTTCCCCTCTTCCGGCTCATGGGCCGGACCATCTCCCGCATGGGGCCGCCGGGCGCGGGACAGCACACCAAGATGTGCAACCAGATCCTGGTGGCCGGGACCATCGTCGGCGTGTGCGAGTCCCTGCTCTATGCGGCGGGGCTGGGGCTGGATCAGCAGTCGGTGATCGACATCATCGGCAAAGGCGCGGCCGGATCCTGGGCCATCAACAACCTGGGACCCCGGATGGTGCGGGGGGATTATGATCCCGGGTTTTTCGTGGAGCACTTCATCAAGGACATGGGCATCGCCCTGGACGAGGCCGCCGCCGCGGGTCTGTCTCTTCCCGGCCTGGCCCTGGTCCGCCAGCTCTATATCGCGGTAAAGGCCCAGGGCCACGGCAGGTCCGGCATACAGGCATTGGGACAATCGGCCAGGGCCACGCGGAATTCATGGTGGAATTTCAGGGGACCGCTGATCCGTCTTTTCAGGAAAGAATGAAGGTCGGCCTCCTGCAGGAGGGATTCGAGTGTTTCCGCCAGCGCCGCGCCGTCCATGGCCCGGTTCGGGCATCCGTCCGCGCCGAAGCAGGTCTCGACGCGGTATCCCCGGATCTCCTCCTCCATGGCGGAAAGGAACCGCTTCCGGCTCGCGCGGACATCCTCGAGGGTAACCTTCTCCCCGCCCGCGGCGCGGACATCGTCTTCAATCCGCGACCGCACCCTTTTTCTTACGAAAAAAGGGACCCTGCCCATGGCCTTTTCCGCGCGCGGGGTCCATTCCATGGAGACCACCCTTCTTTTTTGCCTTGACAACGGCCGCTTCTGCTATTTTCATGAAACCGCCGGGTTCCCCCGGCACCATTCAATATCATTACCAAAACCGCAAGGAGGAGAACATGATGCAGAGAAGGAGATTCCTGATCGTCGTCCTGGTTTGTCTCGGCGCCCTCATCGCCGCCTACGGATGTACCACGCCCGCCGGCCGCACCGCCGGAGAGGTGGTGGATGACGGGACCATTACCACGAAGGTGAAGGCGAAGCTGTTCAACGACGCCTCGGTCAGCGGTTTTGCCATTTCGGTCTCCACGTTCGAGGGAGAAGTGACGTTGACCGGATCGGTGAACAACAAAGAGGAGCGGGACAAGGCGGAATACCTGGCCCGCCATACCGCCGGCGTGCGGAAGGTACACAACCTCATCAAGATCAAGAAATAAGGGGAACCACCAGGACCGGGCGCAGGGAGCGCCGGAGCACCCGGCGGGAGGTGTTCCCCATGACGGCCCCCTTGAGGAATCCCTGCCCGCGGGTGCCCCTCATCACCATGTGGTTCACGTTGCTTTTATCTATATCTATTAAAGAACCGCAAAGATAAGTCAAATGGAAATTTCCGTTCAGGTTTAGGGGCTGCGCAAAAACAACTTCCCGGAATCAGCGCTCAGATCTGGGTCGGATTCGCCTGCTGCGATTTCAGGGGTTTTGCAATCGAGGAGCACCCGGGGACGGACTGAATCCGGGACGTGAAAATATGAAATCATCTTTCCCTCGGCCTTTACCCTAACGTTGCAAAAGTCGAGGGTGCTGCAGATCCGAGGCGTCCAAGG
>CAZCVB010000224.1:0-4145 GCA_964501805.1 uncultured Desulfobacteraceae bacterium
GACGAGGCGATTGGCCCATCAAGCTATCGCCTTGAGGCGATAGTAGTTGACTCCGACCGGCCGGATTCCTCTCCCGCCGCCTGGATGGCCTCCACAATCTTCTGGTACCCGGTGCACCGGCAGAGATTTCCGGATATGGCCAGGCGGACCTCGGTCTTGTCCGGCGCCGGGTTGTGATCCAGCAGGTGCTTGGCGGTCAGGATCATGCCGGAGGTGCAGAAGCCGCACTGGATGGCCCCTTTTTCCACGAACGCCTGCTGGATGGGATGGAGGCCTTCGTCGGTTTCCATGCCTTCGATGGTCAGGACGTCTTTACCGTCGGCCTGCACCGCCAGGACCAGGCAGGAATTCACGGGTTTTCCGTCCAGGAGCACTGTGCAGGAGCCGCAGTCCCCCACCTCGCAGCCTTTCTTGGTCCCGGTCAGTTCCAGGTCGTACCGGATCAGGTCCACCAGCGTGCGGTTGGGCGCCACGGCCAGTTCGTATTCCCTGCCGTTGACGGTCAGGTGAATGAGCTTTTTCATTTTATTCTCCCGTATCTGATAATGTTCTTTTCTCTTGATCCGCCCGGCGCATGCCGCGCTGCAGGGACAAAACGGCCCTTACCGGCTCCGGGCCGCTTCCAGGGCGGCGGTCAGCATCCGGCGGGTCAGCACCGCGACCATGTCCCTCTTGTACCGGGCCGACGCCCTGAAGTCGTCAATGGGCCGGCTGTCCTTTGAGGCCGCGGCCGCGGCCCTTTCAAATAGGGCGTCCGTGGGCCGTTCGCCCTTGAGGACCGCTTCCGCCGACGGGGACCGGATGGGCGTGGGCGCGACCGAACCGAGAACCACGCGGGCCGTGGTGATGGGTCCGTCGCCGTTTTCCAGGGTAAGGAATACGGCCACGTTCACCAGGGAAATTTCCAGGGCCTTTCGGACCCCCAGCTTGACATAGGCGGCGCCGAACGCACCTTCCGGTTTTTCCAGCACGATTCCGGAGAGGATCTCATCCGGCGCGATCACGGTCTCTCCGGGTCCCTTGAAAAAATCGTTCAGCGGGACCTCACGGTTTCCGGCGCTGCTGTTCAGGACCGCCCTGGCGTCATAGGCCATGAGAGAGGGGGGAAGGTCGGCGGCGGGTCTTGCCGAGACCAGGTTTCCCGAAAGGGTGGCCAGGTTCCGGATCAGGGGAGAGCCGAGGCCGCCCGCGCCGGCGGAAAGGGCCTCGAACCGTTCCTTTATCTCTCCGGCCGCGGCCAGCTCGGCCGCGGTCACGCAGGCGCCGATGCGCAGGGTCCCGTCTGCGGCGTCCAGTTCCTTCAGGTCCCGGATTTTTGAAAGGGAGACCAGGTGATCGGGCGACAGGAGCCCCTTTTTCATGTTGACGATGAGGTCCGTCCCGCCGGCAAGGGGCCGGGCCGATTCACCGAATTCGGCCATCATCCGGCACGCCTCGTCCAGGGTCCCGGGCGCGTGAAAATCAAACTTGGGTAACAGCATCATGTCTTCTCCTTGAAGGGTGTCCGCCGGATCAGGAGGGCGCCGCGGTCTGGACGTCCGTTCCGCCACCGGCATGTTACACGTTGTCTCCCCACCGCCGGAACAGGTGGTGTTCGATACCGAAGAAATCGAATATCTTGCCGATGGTCTGGTCGATGATATCGCTGATGGTCCTGGGTTGATGGTAAAAAGAGGGTACCGGCGGCAGGATGTGTGCCCCCATGTCGGCCGCCATGGTCATGAGCCGGAGATGCCCCTGGTGAAGCGGCGTTTCCCTCACCACGAGCACCAGCTTCCGTTTTTCCTTGAGGGTCACGTCCGCGGCCCTCACCAGGAGGTTGTCCGTGTACGAGTTGGCGATGCCGGACAGGGTCTTTATGGTGCACGGGGCCACCACCATGCCCCCGGTCAGGAACGACCCGCTGGCAAGGGCGGCACCCACGTCCCGGTTGTCGTACACATGGGTCGCCATGGCCGTCACGTCCGCCGCGGCGTAGTCCGTTTCGATCTCGATGTTCCGCTTTCCCGCCTCCGAGATGATGAGGTGGGTTTCAAGCCCCTTCTCTTCCAGCAGCTGGAGCAGACGGACCCCGTAGATGACGCCGCTGGCGCCCGAGATGCCCACCACGATTCTCTTTCTTCCGGTTGTGATCCGGTCAGTCATTTTCCGCCGTGTCCTCCTTTTTTTCCCTCGTCAGCCGTTCGATGATCAGGTCCCCCAGGACCCGGGTATTGCGGATGATGGTCCGGATGTCCGCGTCGTCAAGATCGTCCCAGTGGACCCCGGCCGTCACCACTACGCGGGCATTGAGGGCCGCCGCCATGGCCTCGGCGGCGGCCTTGACCAGTTCGTCCTCCTTGTGTCCGGGAAAACAGAAAACCGAGGCCGTGGCCGAGGTCTTCCCGGGATCCCGGAGACTGGGTCTCGGCTGGGCCACGGCCACCGCCCCGATGTGCGGACGGGTGCCGCCCCGTATGGCCACCAGGATATCGGTCCCGATCACCTGGACGGATGCCTGAAGGTCGCGAACGCCTTCCCGCGTTGCCACAGTGAACATCTACAGGATCTCCAGCGCCGCCGCCGTGACGGCCTCGGCGAAATCGGGGTCTTCCATGTTGGCGTCCACCTCGATGACCGGGATTTCAGGCCTCAGTTTCGCAGAGAGGGCATCGATAAACACCCGGTCCTCTGCCGGGTCATAGGTGGGGTTGCCGACTGCATCCACGGACGACCAGCCTTTCAAGGGGATAACGACCCTTACCGGACCGAGGGAACGGTTCAGCTTTTCCGCGAACACACCGGCCACCTGGCTGAGTTCATCGGGAGACATGCGGAGCCAGGTCCTGAACTTGTCCAGGTCGTATTTCCGCCGTTCATGGTATTCGGGCAGGTACCGTGACCTGGCCGGCGTCATGTGATTCACGCTGCACGTGGAAACCACCTGCGGGATCCCCTTGCGTCCGGCGGATTCCAGCCGGTCCGGCCCCGCGTCCCGCATGAAGCCGAAGAGATGCTCGCCCACGCCGCCGGGGGCCAGGTCGATCACCCCCTTGAAAAAGCCCTGGGAGATCATCTCCTCCATGGCCCGGTCCCCGATGCCCGCGGCGGAAAAACCGATGACCTGGCGTCCCGCGTGTTCAAGGGCGCGTCGGACCGAACTGGCGCATTTTTCGCACGGGCCCAGCATGGTCATGGCCACGGGGACGCCGATCCCGGTCCTCAGGGACTGAACGCCGTCCGCCACCATCCCGGCCATGGCGTGGGCCGCCCGGTCCATGACGTTTCTCAGCAGGTCCGTCACCCCGGATATCTCGATGACGGAATGGAAGAGGGCGATGTCTCCCGTGCCGATATACCGCGTGGAAAGGCCCGGGAGCGCGGCGGTGGAAGAGATCATGAGTTTGGGGAGCCCGAAGGGGAGCGACCGCATGACCTCCGTGGCCATGAGCGACCCGGTGGATCCGCCCAGGGCCATGACGCCGTCGACCTTTCCCTTTGCGTGGAGCTCTCCGGCCATGCGCACGGCGCCGGAGATGATGATGCCGGTGATCCGCGCCCGTTCCCTGGATGCGAGAATCTCCTCCATGCTGCTGCCCGCGGCCGATGCCACCTGCCGTGGAGAAATGGTCTCGCAGGGGGAGGACACGGCATGGGAATCAATCCCTTCCGCACCCCGCATGGAGATATCCATGAGCAGCGGAACCAGGCCGAGCCCCTCGATCTTTTTTATCAGGTACCGTGTCTCATCTCCCTTGGTGTCCATGGTGGAGATGATCAGAATCGTTTTTCCCATGGTCTCCATTCTCCGGCCGGGTTACGATTCGACGCCGTCTACTCGGCCCCGATCTTTTCCCGGATGTCCTTTTTCAGGGCCTCCTTGTTGACCTTTCCCGAGTCGCCCACGCCCGGAAATTCATCCACCACCTCGAGCCGTTCGGGCAGCTTGAACATGGCCAGCTGCTTGCCCTTGAGGAATTCGACCATCTCCTCGAAGGTGAAATCCTGCCCTGCTTTCGGGATCACGTACGCGCAGCACCGCTCCCCCATTTCCCGGTCCGGGTAGCCCACGATGGCCACGGAGGCCACTTTCGGATGCTCGTTCAGCAGCCCCTCGATCTCCGCGGGGTAGATGTTCTGGCCGCCCCGGATGATCATGTCCTTGG
>CAZCVB010000225.1:0-4131 GCA_964501805.1 uncultured Desulfobacteraceae bacterium
GTTCCTCTTCTATGATCCGGATGAATTCCATCAGTTCCACAGTGTCGGAATTTCCCAGATTGAAGACCTCGAACGGGGAAGGCCGTTCCAGGGCGGCGATGGTGCCGTCCACGATATCGTCGATATAGGTAAAGTCCCTCTTCATGCGACCGTAGTTGTAGACATTGATCGGCCGGTTTTCCAGGATCGCCCGGGTAAAAAGGAACAGGGCCATGTCCGGGCGGCCCCACGGGCCGTAAACCGTGAAATACCTCAGGCCCGTCAGGGGAATGTCATACAGGTGGTGATAGGCATGGGCCATGAGCTCGTTTGCCTTCTTGGTGGCGGCATATAGCGACACCGGCGTATCCACGCGGTCGTCCACGCTGAAGGGAACCTTCCGGTTGTTTCCGTACACGGACGAGGATGATGCGTAGACAAAATTACCCACGCCGAACTCCCGCGCCAGCTCCAGAAGGTTCAGGAAG
The DNA here is from genome assembly GCA_964501805.1 of uncultured Desulfobacteraceae bacterium. Classification (GTDB taxonomy): domain Bacteria; phylum Desulfobacterota; class DSM-4660; order Desulfatiglandales; family Desulfatiglandaceae; genus CAZCVB01. The sequence continues at coordinate 468 of CAZCVB010000225.1, forward strand.
CCTTCCAGGTTGCTCTTCTGATACGAAAAGGGATCCTCCAGAGAATAGCGGACTCCGGCCTGGGCCGCAAGATTGCAGATCCTGTCCGGCGACGCGTCGCGGAAAATCCTGCGCATGGCGGAAAGATCCTGGATATCCTCGTGATGGAAAGTAAAGCCATCATGTGCCTCAAGAATTCCCAGGCGGCTTTTTTTCAGGGATACGTCATAATACGGGTTCAGGTTATCCACCCCCACCACGGGGGTTCCCGAGTCCAGAAGCCGCCTGGACACATGGAACCCGATGAAACCGGCCGCCCCGGTAACCAGGACGGGATGCTGATCATCCGTCATCTCGTACGTCCCTTTCACGAAAAACCCGGCGGGAGAAACACATCCCCGCCGGGTATCATTTGCCCGGTAGACAACAGGGGCGCCGCATTCCGGAACGCCCCTGCTGAAGGGTCCTATTGGAGGGGATGGAGCGGTTACATCATTCCGCCCATTCCACCCATTCCGCCTCCGCCTGGCATGGGGGGCATCTCTTCCTTTTCTTTCGGTTTTTCCGCGATCATCGCCTCCGTGGTCAGAAGGAGGGAAGATACGGACGCGGCGTTCTGCAGGGCGAACCGCGTGACCTTGGTGGGATCCAGGATCCCCGCCTTCAGGAGATCCTCAAATTCTCCCGTCTCGGCATTGTACCCGAGGGGACCCTTTTTCTCCTTGACCTTTTCCACGATCACCGATCCCTCGACGCCGGCGTTGTTGCAGATCTGGCGGAGCGGTTCCTCAATGGCACGGAGGACGATATTGACGCCCGCCTGCTCTTCTCCATCCAGTTTCAGCTTGGATACGGCGTTGATGCACCGCACCAGCGCGACACCGCCGCCGGGAACGATTCCCTCTTCTACCGCCGCCCGCGTCGCGTTAAGGGCGTCCTCCACCCTGGCCTTCTTTTCCTTCATCTCGATCTCGGTGGCCGCGCCCACGTTGATCACCGACACGCCCCCGATCAGCTTGGCCAGCCGTTCCTGGAGCTTTTCCCTGTCATAGTCCGAGGTGGTCTCCTCGATCTGTGCACGGATCTGCTTGACCCTGCCTTCCAGGTCGGCCCGCTTGCCGCCGCCGTCCACGATGGTGGTGTTGTCCTTGTCAATATTGACCGTCTTGGCCGTTCCCAGATCGTTCAAGGTCACGTTCTCCAGTTTCAGGCCGAGATCTTCGGAAATAACGTTTCCACCCGTGAGGATGGCAATATCCTGCAACATGGCCTTTCTCCGGTCTCCGAAACCGGGGGCCTTGACCGCCGCCACCTGAAGGGTTCCCCGCAGCCGGTTAACCACCAGGGTGGCGAGGGCCTCTCCTTCCACATCCTCGGCAATGATCAGGAGCGGACGGCCCATCTTGGCGATCTGCTCAAGGATGGGGATCAGGTCCTTCATGGTCGTAATTTTCTTTTCGTGCAGGAGAATATACGGCTCGCTCAGTTCAGCGACCATCTTTTCAGCGTTGGTGACAAAATAAGGAGAGAGATAACCGCGGTCGAACTGCATGCCTTCCACCACTTCCAGGGTGGTCTCCATGCTCTTGGCCTCTTCCACGGTGATGACGCCTTCCTTGCCCACCTTGCTCATGGCCTCGGCGATGATGTTCCCGATGGTCTGGTCGTTGTTGGCGGAGATAGTGCCCACCTGCGCGATTTCGTCCTGATCCTTGGTGGGCTTGGAGATCTTCCGGAGTTCCTCCACCGCCGCATCCACGGCCTGTTCGATTCCCCGCTTCAGGGCCATGGGATTGACGCCGGCGGCCACCAGTTTGGAACCCTCTTTGTAAATGGCCTGGGCCAGCACCGTGGCTGTGGTGGTCCCGTCCCCCGCGACGTCCGAGGTCTTGGAGGCCACTTCCTTCACCATCTGAGCACCCATGTTCTCAAACTTGTCCTCAAGCTCGATCTCCTTGGCAACGGTGACCCCGTCCTTCGTAATGTTGGGCGCCCCGAAAGACTTGTCCAGGATGACGTTCCTGCCTTTCGGTCCCAGGGTGACCTTTACAGCGTTGGCCAGTGTATCGACTCCCGTGAGAATCGCTTCCCTGGCTTTTGCATCATATCTGATCTCTTTTGCCATTCGAAATTTCCTCCTTGCGATTTTTTATCTTCCCGCTGACGGATATGCGGCAGTGGTTACCCGATGATGGCGATAATATCATCTTCCCTCATAATGAGGTATTCCTCGCCCTCTATGGTAATCTCATTGCCTGAATACTTGCCGAAAAGTATCCGGTCCCCCTTCTTGACTTCCACGGCGATCCGCTCTCCCTTGTCGTTGACCTTTCCGGATCCCACCGCAACGACCTCTCCTTCCTGCGGCTTCTCCTTGGCGGTATCCGGTATGATGATCCCGCCCTTGGTCTTCTCTTCCTCTTCCACCCTCTTCACGAGAACACGGTCATGCAACGGTTTCACTTTCATCTTTGCTATTCCCTCCTCATGTTAAATAAAGATTATTGCAAGATCCGGCTTTTTTCTTGCCCTGTAAAAACCCGTTCCCAATGGCTGCGGGCCGGTTCAGCCCGGCGCTTATCGGAATGCGATGGAAATCCCGGAATTTACGGCGGACACCTCTCCCGCCGCGTTTAACAAGAAAAAGTTAAGAACGGCCCTTTAAATGTCAAGAGGGCCGCAAAAAAAACCTTGAAAAGACCTTCCCGGCCATGAAAAGGACTCCGGGACATCATTCCCCCTGTCCCATGCGCCAAAGGAACGTCTTCCGGATGCCCTCCGCCAGTCCGGTTTCCGGGGACCACCCCAAAGCGCGGCGGGCCTTTTCCACCACCAGGCAGCTTTTCGTCAGGTCCCCTGCGCGGGCCGCCGCAGGACGGGGCTGCGCCAGCTCCCTTGGCCGGTTTCCGGTCAATTCCACGAAGACCTCGAATATGACCTGGTACAGGGGAAGGGTCCGGGTTTCCCTGCCGGTACCGATGTTGAAAAAATCACCGCTTCCCGCGGTCAGGGCGCACAGGTTGGCCTTCACGATATCGCCGACAAAGCAGTAATCCCGGACCATGCCTTCCGGTTCATCTGGAAAGTGGTAGAGAGTGGACGGCCTCCCGGAGAGGAGGTTGTCCATGAAAATGGCCACCACGCCGGCCTCGCCGTGGGGGATCTGACGGGGCCCGTAGACATTGGCATAGCGCAGGGTCGTGAAATCAAGGCCGTGCTGATGCCGGTAGTAGGCCAGATAATGCTCGGAAGCGTACTTGGCCACCGCATAGGGCGACAGGGGAACCGGGAGATACGCTTCCGAAGTCGGGTACTCCTCCGCCTCCCCGTAAACGGCCCCGCCCGATGAAATAAAAATAACCTTTCCAACATGGTGCCGCGACGCGCTCTCAAGGAGATTGAGGAAACCGTTTATATTGATATCCGCATCCAGGAGCGGATCCTCCACCGACGCCGGAACGCTGATCTGGGCCGCGTGGTGGTTCAGGATATCCGGTTTCTCCGCCGCGATCACGGCGTCCCTCTCCGGTGAACGGATATCCATTTCGTAGAACCGGGCCCGCGGATTGACGTTTTCACGACGCCCGCTGGAAAGGTTGTCCACCACCACGACCTCGTGGCCGGCCGACACGAAACCGTCCACAACGTTGGATCCGATAAACCCGGCGCCGCCGGTAACCAGAAT
>CAZCVB010000226.1:0-4127 GCA_964501805.1 uncultured Desulfobacteraceae bacterium
TCATACCCGGCAAGTCCCTTCCCAGGGCCCACGTTCGATTATGAAGAATTAGGACTGTTTAAAAATAATGCCCGGCTCCGGAGGCCGGCTGCAATCCCCCGTCACTCCAGAGACCGGATTTCTCTAAGTCCTGATCTTCGGCTCCCATCCATCTTCCGGGCGGGACAGCAGTATGTTCCGCCGCTTATGACGTCTCCCGCTTGATATAGATATCCCGTTTGGGATACGGGATCTCGATTCCTTTCTCCTGAAATACCGCTTTTATCCGGTCCGTCACGTGCGAAATGGTGTCCATCCTCCGCCGGGGGTCCCGGATCCACACCCTTGCCTGGAGATCCACCGATGATTCCCCGAAATTTCGAACCACCACCCTGGGCGGAGGATCCCGCATCACCCAGTCCAGTTCCAGGGCCACGTCGCGGATCAGATCCTTGGCCTTCTGAGTGTCGGCATCGTAGGCGATGCCGATGGGAATCCGCACCCGGATCTCCTTCGTGATGGTGGTATAGTTGATGATATCCCGTTTCATGATCTCGTTGTTCGGTATTACCACCACGATATTGTCGGTGGTGCGGATCTTGGTGGCCCGCAGACCGATATCGATCACGTCTCCCCAGGTGGCGGAATTTTTCGGGGCGGTCCAGATCTCGATGCGGTCCCCCATCTCGAAGGGCCGGTCGATGATGAGCAGGACACCGGCGATCAGGTTCGAAAGGGTGTCCTTGGCCGCAAACCCGATGGCGATCCCGGCCACCCCTGCCCCGGCCACAAAGGGCATGATATTGAAACCCAGCGCGTCCAGGGCCAGGACAACACCGGTGGCGTAAATGATGATGCCGGAGAATTTTTTTGTCAGGTCCAGAAGGACATCGTCCACCTTGTTCCGGGTCCTGGTAACGATGGTCGACTCCAGGTAGGATATCAGGATATCCACGATGCTCCTGGCGACATTGCAGAAAAGGAGAATCATGATCCCCAGGAACACCTTTTCCGCCAGGGGCGCCCGGAACAGCTTGAGCAGGCCGGCCCCCACCAGGACCAGGATCAGGTACCGACCGGCCCGCTTGACGAGAAGCAGGAATCCCTCGTGTTTCCTGAAAAGAGGCCGGTCCCCGTATTTTTTACGGAGTCTTCCCACCACCACGTTCAGGACCCACCAGGCCACCACCGCGAGAACAAGGACCAGGAGGACGTGAACCGCGGAATTGGAAAACGGCCCGGAATCCGGAAAAATCCGGGAGGAAAGGTCTCTGAAAAATTTCTCCATAACCGCTTCTCCTTGCGCCGGAGACGAACGCGCTCCGGCCCCTGGTTCAGGGCCGCTCCACCAGCAGGTAGCGATCCCGTTTGAGCCGGGCGAAGATGGTCGCTCCCGGACAGGGGGCCACCAGCTTCCGGGGATATTCACGGCCCAGGATCTGGAACAGCTCCAGGCAGCAGGAACACAGGTGCGCGCTCCGGTCGATGGAATAGGGAACAACCGCCCCGTCTTGTTCCACGAAAAACCGCGGCCGGATGAAATTGGCATGGTTGGCCGTGTGGGAGAGATACAGGAAATCGTAGTCCGTCACGTCCGACCCCAGCCTTCTCGCCCATCTCAGGTAGATCCGCTTTTCCGTGTCCCCGGGCCTCAGCCAGTCGTCCGGGAGCCGCTCTTGGAAGCCGGGATCCGATATCAGTTCCTCCTTGTCCGCCACGCCTGCCAGACGGGGCGGCGTGAAGTCCGATTCCGTGATCACGGCAGCCTTCTTGTCTTCATATCCCTCAACATCGAACGCGCTGATGACCAGGTACAGCCCGTTCCTGTCCGACGCGCGGTACCAGCTCCCCTGCCGGTTGCATGTCTCGTTCCACACGCCCGGCGCCACGCTGGTGATCCGGTTGAGCACGTCCATGGGCGTGCACACGATCCCCTTGGCCGATTTCAACCGGATATCCCGCCGGGCCAGATCCTCCCTGAGACGGGCCTCTTCCTCCGGGGTCAGCCAGTAAACGTGTTTTTCATAGGATTCCGCTTTTTTCATGAATATGTCTCCTCCGGGGTCGAGGGGAAAGCCCCTGTCAACCGCACAACCCCGCCGGTCCGGGTTTCGGGCATGGCCGGTTGCGGATATGATTGATGAAATAGCGAAAAAAAGCAATGGGCGGCCTTATTTTTTCGGCACATGCCGGGAAAGGAACGCGTCACGGTGCCGGGTCGCCGGTTTTCCAGCGCGTGGTCCCGGAATTTGCCGGTTGACACGGCACATCCTTATTGGTTATAGGAATTTGATTGCATGATCTCCGGAAAACAACGCCTTTAACGGTGCGCTCCGGGGGTGGAAAAGGCGGTCGGCCCCCTGTGCCCGGGATCCGGGCCACATCCCACACTGTCATCCAAGGAGAAGGTCATGATCCGAAGAAGACCGGTCTTTCTGGTCCCGCCACTCCTTTTCTTGATCCTGATTTTTTATCCGTCCCCGGGGACGGCCGGAGAAGAGACCGGAGCGTATGCCCCCGACAAGGCCCTGTGCGCCCGGATGCTGGCCTTTGGAAAACAGGCATACCAGAGGGGCAAGTACCTGGACGCAAAGGAATATTTCCGGAAGGCCGTGCAGGCCGATCCCGGCTCCCGGATCGCGTGGCGTTACTATGACATGACCGTGATTTTCGGTCTGGCGGAAAAGGTGGAACAAAACGCGCGGCTCCTCGCGCCGGGCGCATCCACCCGGGAAGGGATACAACAAAAAGGGCCGCCCCCTCCGGCCGCTGCGCCCCCGCCCGCGCAGGCCCCCTCGAAAACGGAAGAAATGGTGATCGAAGACGATGAAGGGTGCTGAGTCCGGGGGAGGAACCGCGTATGAATGACGGAAACGATACCCGCGTGATGGTCAGCCTCCTGAAACGGGGTTACGCCGCCGTCTTTTTCAACAACTGGCCTGTCTGGCTGGGCGGCCTGCTGATCGGCATCCTGAGCGTCATCACCTTTGCATGGGCACGCCCCTGGGGCGTGGCCGGGGGGCTGCGGAACTGGGGTGACTGGTTCTTCAGCCTGGTGGGCCTCTACGGCCGCCCGCCCCTTTCGCCCCTCCTTTCCACCAGCTCCATCCTCACGGGGGGCCTGCTGTGGGGCGCGTTCGGCGCGGCCCTCATGTCCAGGCAGTTTGCCATCCGCATGGCCCCGCCCCTTGAACTGGCAAAGGGAATCGTGGGGGGCGGCCTCATGGGAATCGGCGCGGCCATGGCCGGCGGGTGCAACGTGGGCGGCTTCTATTCGGCGGTCAGCGCCCTGTCGGCGGGCGGCCTGGCCATGATGGCCGGCCTTTTCACGGGGGCGTATCTCGGGCTGCGATACATCTACTGGGAGCTGGAACATCTCCCCAGCGGTTCCACCGGGGGCACGAGGGGCAAAAAAGAGGGCGGGTTCAACTGGCTGAAGGTGGAGCCGTATGCGGGCGCGGCCGTTTTCGTGCTTGCCGCCGTGTGCGCCGCCCTTTACGCGCGCCAGGCCCTGACACGAATCGGCGGACTGCTCCTGTGCGGGATCGCCTTCGGCGTGATTATCCAGAGGTGCCGGTTCTGTTTTGTCCGGGGATTCCGGGACCCCTTCATGACCGGTGACGGGGAGATCCCCCGGGCCATCGCCGTCAGCGTCATCGTCAGCGTCCTGGGCTTCGCCGCCCTCAAATGGACCGGGCTGCGGGGTGAGACGGTTTACGTGACCCGGACCTTCTGGTTCGGGAGCCTGGTCGGGGGGATCGTTTTTGGATTCGGGATGGTCATGGCCGGCGGCTGCGGCAGCGGATCGGTGTGGCGGGCCGGCGAGGGACAGGTAAAGCTCATCCTCGCGGTGATCTGCTTTTCCCTGTCCACCTCCCTTTTCAAGACATGGATCCGTTCATCGGAGGGGTTTTCGTCTCTGATGGGGAAACGGGTGTTCCTTCCCTGGTTCCTCACCTACAAATGGACCCTGATCCTCGTGATCGTGATCTTTCTCCTCTATTACCTCGTGGCCACGTGGAACGAGGAGACGGAAAAATTCGTAGTGGAGATGTAATCCCTGAAATACAACGGGGGCCGGAGAAGGACATGCGTGCGGCATTTCCGCCCGGACCCGGAAACAAGGAGGATTTGAAATGGCGGATGAC
>CAZCVB010000227.1:0-4103 GCA_964501805.1 uncultured Desulfobacteraceae bacterium
TGCCCCCCGGACAGCTGGTGGAATTCATGACGGCCAACTTTTCGGGTTTCAGGACGCTGGCCGTGTCCCAGGCGGTGTACATGGAGAAGACCGGGACCTCCGGAGCGGAGCCCGTGTTCCGGGAACGGTTGTGGCTGAAGGCCCCGGGATCCTATTGTGTGGAGGCCCTGGATCCGCCCTCCGGCCCGCCGGCGGAGGGCGCAGGCCTTCCTCCCGGCCCGCCGTGCGGGGATCCCGGATTTTTCAGGCTTTTCCTGGCCAACGGAGCGGAGGAGATCCTTTCCATCCTCTCCCGCATGGGCGTGAATATTGAAGCAAGCGCGTTTACGCGGGTGGAGGGGGCGGTGGCCTACCGCATCGGGGACGGGGGGCCCGGGCGTTCCGTTCTGCTCATCGGGGATGATTCCTTTTTGCCCCTGTTGCTCCGGTACCCGGTGTCGACTGTTTCCGGCAGGGAGATGATGACCGTGCGGTTCAGGCAATACCGGAAGGCCGGAAAGGGATGGTATCCCTATGAAATTACGTGCCGCGCGGGTGATCATCCCGGGGCGCGGATCCGGGTGGAGGACCTCCGGGTCAATCCCCCCGTTGGACGCCCGCTCTCAATAATTCCCGAAGCGGGTATCCGCCCCCTGACAGGCCCTCCTTCAGAAGGCCTGTCTTCCCCCGGAGAACGTGAAGTGAGAGACGTGATCCGCGCGTTAAAGGAAAAATACCGGGGGGTCTCTCATTGAAAGACGATCGACCGCAGTCCTCCCTGGCCGGGCCCGCCGGAGTCCCGGGCGTTCCCCGTGCAAGGGTCGCCGTCAATCTTCCCGTGCAGGGGACTTTTTCCTACCGCATCCCCGGTAGCCTCGAGAGGGAGGCCCGCGTGGGACATCGGATCCTGGTCCCCTTCAACAGGCGGGAAGTGACGGGATTCATCCTGGAACGGCTCCCGCCCGGACCGGACGAAGGCCTGAAAGAGATCTCCGAGGTCCTTGATCCCGATCCGCTGTTCCACGAGAAGACCGTTCCCCTTTTCGAGTGGCTGTCCCGCTATTATGTCTTTCCCATTGGTCAGGTGATCGCGTCGGCCCTTCCGGGCGGGCTGGATGTCACCCCCTTTAAAACCGCCTCGCTGACGGGGGAAGGGGAGCAGGCCCTGAAGGCGCTCCCGGCCGGCTCAAAGGAAAAAAAACGCCTTCTGTGGATCAAGGCGCATCCCGGCCGTCGTCTTCCGGCGCCCGTGAGGGACTTCCGGTCTCTCATGGAAAAGAAATGGATCACCATCGAGGGCCGGGTCGGGAAGGCGCGGGCCGGTCCCTGCATCCGGCGCTTCGTCCGGCCGCGCGATACCGTGACCCTTCAGGCGGCCCTTGCTGAACGAGGATCCTCTTCCCGGGCAAGAAACGAGGTTGAATTCCTGGAGCGAATCTTTGCCTCGGGGCCTTTGCCCCTGAGCGACCTGACCGGCCGGTTCGGCAATGCCGCTTATCTTGCGGAAAAATGGTGCCGAAAGGGATTCCTGGACATCTATGCACAGGCGGTATACCGGAACCCGGCCGGGGAGATCCTCTTCCCTTCCCCCCGGCCGGACCGGTTGTATGAACAGCAGGCGCGGTCCCTCGCCCGCATAACGGCGGGACTCGACGGGAACCGGTTTTCCGCGTACCTGCTTCACGGCGTGACCGGCAGCGGGAAGACGGAGGTCTATTGCGGGGCCGTGGAGCACGCCATCCGTCAGGGCCGCCAGGCCATTGTCATGGTCCCGGAGATCTCTCTCGCGGTCTACATGGAAAGTATTTTCAGGTCCCGTTTCGGAGAACGGGTGGCGGTCTACCACAGCGCCCTGAGCCGGGGGGAGCGGTTCGACCAGTGGGTCCGGATGGCCAGGGGGGAGGTGGACCTGGTCATCGGGGCGCGCTCGGCCCTGTTCGCTCCCCTGGAGCGGCTGGGCCTGATCATCGTGGACGAGGAGCACGATTCGGCCTACAAGCAGGAGAACGATCTCCATTACCAGGCCAGGGATACCGCCGTCATGCGGGCGCGAATGGAGGGAGGCGTGGTTGTCCTGGGTTCCGGAACGCCGTCCGTTCAATCGTTTCAAAACGCCGTCAGCGGACGATACCGGCTGCTGAGCATGCCGGACCGGGTGGAGATGCGTCCCCTTCCGGAGATCGAGATTGTGGACATGCGGACCGAGGGTCCGCCGGGAGACCGCTCTCTCAGTCCGCGCCTCGTGAAGGCCCTCCACCGGAACCTGGAGGCCGGAAACCAGGCCATCCTTTTCCTGAACCGGAGGGGATACCACCGCCTCCACCTGTGCCGGTCCTGCGGGCGGACCCTGTTTTGCCCCAATTGCGATGTGGCCCTGACCCATCACAGGAAGGAAGACCGCCTGGTCTGCCATTTCTGTGGATTTATGTCAAAAACCGACGTGAAATGCCCTGCATGCGGCCGTGACCGGCTCAAGGCATTCGGGTTCGGGACCGAGAAGGTGGAGCAGGAGGTGGCGGAGCGATTCCCCGGGGCCAGGATCGCGAGGATGGACGCGGACAACACCCGGCGGAAAGGCCAGGCGGTTTCGATCCTCAAGCAGTTCAGCGACCGCAGGGTGGACATCCTCGTGGGCACCCAGATGATTACCAAGGGATACGATTTCCCGGGCGTGACACTGGTGGGCGTGATCGCTGCGGACGCTTCCCTGGTGTTTCCGGATTTCAGGGCGGGCGAAAGGACCTTTCAGCTCCTCTCTCAGGTGGCCGGAAGATCGGGACGGGGGGACCGGAAGGGCCGGGTGATCGTACAGACCTTTCAGCCGGGCCACTACGCCATCCGTGCCGCCGTGAAGCATGATTATGCCGCCTTTTTTAACGAGGAGAAACGGCTGAGGGAACAACTGGGATATCCCCCCTTCTCCCACCTGGCCTGTCTGAAGTTCCAGGGAAACCGGAGGCGGGAAACCGGGGAGACGGTTCGCCGGTTTGGCCGCCTTCTCTCCGGAATCGTGGCCGGGTGGCCGAAACAGGGAAAGGAGATCCGGCTGCTGGGGCCGGTGGAAGCGCCCATCTCCAGGCTGAAGGGAAAATACCGGTGGCAGATCCTGATCAAGTGCCGCCGCGCCGCTCTCCTCGGCCATCTCCTGGCCGAGATCCGGAAGCACGCGAAATCCGGGTTGCAATCCAGGGGTGTTCAGGTCATTTGGGACGTGGATCCGTACCAGATGCTCTGATCAGCGCCGCGGACATGTATCCCACGACCCTCTCCCGGTCCCCGGTGACGTCGCCGGAATTGGCATGGGCGAGGATGACGGCCCGGTCGGCCCCGGCCTCCCTGGCGGCCATCAGGACCGCGATCACGGGGCCGCCTCCGCACGCCTCGCATCTGCCCCGGAGCAGATCCCTGAACAGGCCGGGCGGATCGAATTCCGCCACGTGCCGGATAAAGCGGCGGTCGAGGGTCATGGCCCGGTCGTAGGTATGGTAGTGGGAAAGATCGCTGCTGGCCAGCAGAAGTGTCCCGGTTTCGTCCCCCAGGAGACGGGCCAGCGCCTTTGCCAGGACCGTGCAGGTCTCCAGGTCCTGTTGTCCCATGACGATGGGGACGATCCGGAAGTCGTCGAGCACGCTCTGGAGAAACGGCAACTCGATTTCCAGGGAGTGTTCCCGGGCATGGGCCTGCCGGAGCCACCGGATGCCGGGTGCGGACGCCACGAGCCTTTTTCCGAACACCCGGTCAACCCTGACCCGGCCGAGAGGGGTCTCGTATGCCGACTGGAGGTTGACGGAGACCCCCTTGAAGGCCATCCTGTGACTGGGACCCACCAGGACGACCCGCCGGAAGTGTTTTCCACGGAGCAGCCGAAAGGCATGGGCCGCCACGAGGCCGGAATACCGGTACCCCGCGTGGGGGACGATGATCCCCTTCAGGGTCCCGTTGAGCCGGGTCGTCCCGGCCAGGGAAAGGTATCCGCGCACGGCACGGGCGAGGGCCTCGCGGGATCCCGGGTACCATGACCCGGCCAGGATGGACCGCCGGATGTCCGGTGCATCGGGCTCCCGGCCTGCGGCGCACGGGACGGCGCCCGCCGTACACAGCGCAAGCCAGAAAAAAAGGATACG
>CAZCVB010000228.1:0-4096 GCA_964501805.1 uncultured Desulfobacteraceae bacterium
CCTCTGCCCGTGCCGAAGCCGCGGCAATCCCGGGAGTCCCTTTCCGGCCAGGTCATCCGCGTGGACCACTTCGGAAACCTGATCACCAACATCCGCCGGCAGGACCTGGATCGATTCGCCGGGCAGTATCCCTTCGTCATACACGTGGGAGATCTGCGTGTTACCGGAATCCGGAAGACCTACGCGGACGTCCGCGCCGGCGAACCGCTGGCCATGATCGGGAGCTCCGGACTCATGGAGATCGCGGTCAACCTGGGGCGGGCCTGTGACCGGCTGGATCTCAATTTCGAGGATATCCCGGGCACTCGGGTCGAGGTGAAAAAGACGCTGTAACGGCACCCGGAACCGGAGAAGACGGGTCCCTTGCGGGAGGCTTGGCAGTTGCGGATCGCGGCATGGAAAAGGGGGGCGGTGTTCACCGGGACGGCGATAACCGTCCTTCTTTTGTGTTCCGGGTGCGGGCTGACCTACCTGCTGCACGCGATTTCCGGCGAACTCCGCCTGCTCAACAATGCGGTTCCCCTGGAAACGGCCCTTCGGGAGAAGGGTCTCCGGCCGGAGGAAAGATACCGTCTTCGCCTGGTGCGCCGGATCAAGGCGTTCGGGGAAAAGGACCTGGGACTCCGGAAGACCCACAGCTACGAGACCGTCTACATGGCGTCTTCCCGGCGTCCTCTCTACGTGGTCTCCGCCGCACCCAGGGACCGCCTGCGTCCCGTCACCTGGTGGTTCCCGGTGGTGGGCCGTATGCCGTACCTCGGTTTTTTCGACCGGGACCGGGCCTGGAAGGAAAAAGAGCGGCTGGAGAAAAAAGGTCTGGACACGCTCATGAGCCGGGCCGACGCCTTCAGCACGCTGGGCTGGTTCGGGGATCCGCTGACCCTGAACCTGGTAAAAGGCGGAACCGTGGACCTGGCCGAGACCCTTCTCCACGAAATGACCCATGCCACGCTCTATGTCAGGGGAGAGGGGGAATTCAACGAGGGTCTTGCGGTCCTGGTGGGCATGACGGGGGCCTTCCGGTTTTTCCGGAAGATCCTGGGGGAGACCCACCCCTTCACCCTTGAGGCGAAGCGATCGATCCATGATGAACGGCTGTTCTCCGAATTTCTTTCCGGCCTCCTGGCGAGGCTGGACCGGCTGTACCGCTCTCCTGTTTCCTACCGGGAAAAGATGACGGGAAGGGAAAGGATCTTCGCCGATGCGCTCCGGGATTTCGCACGGCTCGAGTCCCGGTTCGAGACCCGGCGTTATTCGGGCTTCGGCAGGGGCGGGTTGAACAACGCCTACCTCCTGACCGTCGGGCTCTACCACCGGAATTTCAACCTGTTCGAGGCGGTCCTGGAAAAAAACGGGAATTCCATCCGAAAGACGCTGCAGTTCTTCCGGCGGCTTGCCGGGGAACCGGGAGGTATGCTGGAAAAGACCCGGAAGCGGCTTGGATGGACGCGCGCCGCCGGTCCCCGGATCCCTCAGGAGGCGGGCGGGGGAAAATGCCGGTCCACGAAGGACCGGATGGCCTCCGGGTACCGGGGGGTGAGGCTGCAGTCGCTGTGGCCGGCGTCGGGCCCGACGTAGAATTCGGCCCGGCCCGCGGGGAAGGCGTCCCTCAGGTCCCGGGCATAGCGGAGGGGGAATTTTGAATCCGCCTCTCCGTGGATAATCAGCACGGGAACATCCATTTCCCGGGCCAGGCGCGCCGGGCTGACCGAATCCATCCGGAACCGGTGAAAGATATCCATCCACAATACCACCATGGGCGCGAAAAAGAGGCCGAGAATCAGGTTATAGTCGCGGTACAGGCTCCGGAGCGCCGCGCGGGTGCGCGCGTAGGATGCCTCCAGGAAAAGGGCGCGTATCCGCCGGGGCCGGTGGGCCGCGGCGATCATCGCGGCGGCGGCCCCCATGGAATGCCCGTACAGGAGAACGGGCTCCCGGACCCAGTCGAGCACCGATTCGATGTCCTCCGCAAACCGGTAGGCGTTCATGAGCCGCCGGGCCGAGGAGTTTCCGTGGTCCCTCGCGCTGTGCATGACCGTTGTGAATCCCAGTTCACCGAAAATTCTCGCCCGCTTGACCATCCGGTCCCGGTTCCGGCTCCACCCGTGGGCCAGAAGGACGATCCCTCTCGAAGGGCCTTCCGGGTCCACCCGCCAGACCTCCAGCCATCCCCCGTCCGCGGCGGGAATCCGGGTATCCGTGATCCGGCCCCAGTCGGGGACGTCGGTCACGGGCGCGCGCGGGATGCGGTGAACCAGGTACGTGAGACAGAGAGTCAGGATCAGGTAGGCGGCCATGCCGCCGATCGTCAGTTGGATCCACATGATATGTCCATGAACGGCCGGGTTCCCCTCACCAGGTTTGCTTCATTTCAAACCGCCTGAAGGTGCGGATGACCTTCTCCCTCACCGATTTCGACGGGCTGATATCCGTCACGTAAGGGACGATGGATTCCGAATAATCGTGCAGCCGGCGGAGGTTTTCCTCCGGCCATGTCCGGTATTGTTCCTTCAGGGTCGCGCCCGGCGGGAAAAAAAGGTGGGCCGGGCTGTTGTCGGTCAGGATCCCGGGGAACCCCTTTACCATTTCGGCCACCCGGTTCTCTCCGGCGGCGAAATGGGAAAGGAGCTGAAAGGGACTGGTGATGCCCGCCCGCGCGAGATCGCGGCGGACGTCCTTGCGGAGCATTTTCGACAGCACGGACCGGAAACGGATGTTCAGCCTGTCCGGGGTGGCCAGCAGGAGCGTATAGGCCCGGCCGAACCGCCAGATGCTGGTGTGGGGAAAGACACTGTAAAAGGTCCGCACGATTCCCATGTACTGTTTCCGGTTCAGGCCGTGAAAGGGAACCCACTGGCAGAAGATCCCGTCCGTGTGGAGCCGCCTGCGCACCAGTCTGTAAAAATCGGACGTGAAAAGGACCCACGAATCATAGGACCTTGGATGGGTGGCGTCCGACACGATGACGGAATAGCGCTTGTGCGTGTTTTTGAGAAAATGCCGGGCATCGTCGATGACCAGGGAAAACCTGGGGTTTTCCAGAACATGGTTATTGTCCGCCCGGAACCAGGGGGCGATTTTCGGCACCTGGTCGGCCACGTCCACGCAGTCGATGCGATCCACGAACCGGACGGTCATGCCGGCGGAGATACCCGCTCCGAAGGTGATCATCAGGGCGCTGGACGGGTTTTTGTGAAGGATGGCCGGCAGGGTCCCCAGCATCTTGAGAGTCCTGACCGACAGCACGGAGGTGTCCACCTCGGGCATGCCGTTCAGATAGAGAATCCGGCTGCGGTCCGGCCGCTGAAAAACCGTGGCGGTGGCCGCCCGGCCCTCCCCGTAATAAACGAGCCGGGCCTTCGGCTCCAGTTCCCCGTATTTCCGTGAAAAATAGTCGGACGGCATCACCACGACGCCGCACGCCATGACCAGGACCAGCGCCGCCAGCGTCGCCAGCGCCCGGGTGCGCCCGGCGCCCGTCATCCCGGCCAGCCCGGCGGCGGCCAGGTTGACACCCAGGAGGAGCAGGCAGCTTTTCTGAAGGCCCAGGCGGGGCATCAGAAGGAATCCGGCGGCAACCGCGCCCGCCACGCCGCCGATGGTGTTCACGGAGAAGACCGTTCCCAGGCTGTGACCCACGTTTCCCCTGCCCGCCTGGAAGATGTCCGCGGCAAGGGGCAGCGCGGCGCCCATCAAAAGGGTCGGCACCAGGATCACGAGGGGGAGCTTCATCCACAGGAAACGCCAGTACGTCACGTTGATGTCCATCGGCGCCATGTGGACGAAAAAGGGAAAGCAGAAGGCGGACCAGCCGATGCCGGCCTGCAGGAGGGAAAAGAAGACCAGCGGGCGCTTCAATCTCCTGAAGAGCGGCGCGATGAATAGGCTTCCCAGGGAAATGCCCGCGAGGACGGACACGAGGATGATGGTGAATGAGTAAACCGAGTTGTCGATCACCAGGATGAGGAGCCGGGTCCACAGCACCTGGTAGGCCAGGGCGCAGAATCCGGAAAGGCCCAGGGCGGCCATGACCGCGATCCGGGAGGAAGCGGAAAAGGCCCGCCGCGCGGGAGGAGGCGCGGTCTCCGGCCGGTCC
>CAZCVB010000229.1:0-4090 GCA_964501805.1 uncultured Desulfobacteraceae bacterium
AATATTCGTTTTCCCGGATGACGGGATGAAACGCATTCCACCGTGTCCCGGAGAGTTAGGTTTGTCATGATAGATTGGAGTCTTTCGACAAAAATATGTTTTTTCGGACTGGGCGCCGTGTTCGGCTCTCTCGGAATCCTCATCGCGGCCATATACGGCTTTGGGCTCATCCTGAAAAACTGGGGGAACAAGGAGGCTGAATAAAATTCACCATGCTTCAGATGGTATTAACCACGGGTTTTGTACATCTCACGGTGGGAAACCTCGTCATGTGGCTTATTGCGTTTGTGTTTCTTTATCTCGCCATCAGCAAGAACTACGAGCCGCTTCTCCTGGTCCCCATCGGTTTCGGCATACTGGTCGTAAACCTTCCTCTCACCGGCCTGATGAAGGAAGGTCAGGGCCTGTTATGGAATTTTTATCACTACGGACTGGAATGGGAAATCATCCCGCCCCTCATCTTCCTGGGACTCGGCGCGCTGACGGATTTCGGGCCGGTCATCGCCAATCCCAAAACGCTCCTTTTGGGGGCGGGGGCGCAGTTCGGGGTATACGTCGCATTTTTCGGGGCCCTTCTGTGCGGCTTCAGTATACCGGAGGCCTGCGCCATCGGCATTATCGGGGGAGCGGACGGTCCCACCACCATCTATACAACCATCCACCTGGCCCCGAATATCCTGGGGGCGACAGCCGTGGCCGCTTATTCTTACATGTCTCTCGTTCCCATTATTCAACCGCCCATCATGCGGCTTCTCACCACCCGGAACGAACGCAGGATCAAAATGAAGCAGCTCCGGCGCGTCTCGAAAAGAGAAAAAATCATCTTCCCGCTCATCGCAGTCATCATCATCTGCCTCATTGTTCCCGCCTCATCAGCCCTGATGGCCATGTTCATGCTCGGCAACCTCTTCAGGGAGTCCGGGGTGGTAAAACGGCTGTCGGACGCGGCCTCCAATGAACTCATGAACATCGTCACCATCCTCCTGGGAGTGAGCGTGGGGGCCACCATGTCCGCGGAGAGCTTCCTGACACCCCGGGTGATCCTTATTTTTTTCCTGGGACTCCTGGCCTTCGCCTTTTCCACGGCGGCAGGGGTGGCCCTGGCAAAATTAATGAATCTTTTTTCAAAAGACAAGATAAACCCGCTCATCGGGTCGGCGGGAGTTTCCGCGGTTCCCATGGCCGCGAGAGTCAGCCAGATAGAAGGCGCAAAGGAAGATCCTTCGAATTACCTTCTCATGCATGCAATGGGGCCCAATGTGGCAGGGACCATCGGTACCGTGGTGGCGGCGGGCGTGTTCCTTTCCATCGGCCTGAAATGAAACTTCTTGCCGCCTGTCAACGGGATTTCGGCTTTGCCGTGACCGCAGGCGGGCAGAAATGTCGAACGAAATAGCACCGAAGCCAAACCGCCTTCGCGCGCAGGCGCCGGGGCGCGGCCGCCTTACCGTTCCACCCCGTCATCAACAATACGGGATCTCCTCTCCGGATCGATAACCGGCAGGATATCGCGGGAAAGGCGAATGAAAGGAGGTTAGCAAAAGAGATGCCTGACAGGGAAAAAATCAAGGAAATTCGAGAAGGTTACGAGAAGTGGACGGATGACTTGAAACCCAAGCTGGAAAAACGGCCGGAGCGGCGACCGGAATTCGTGAACATGTCCGGGGTCCCGATCAAGCGGCTCTATACCCCCATGGACACTGACGATATCGACTACATGGAGGAGATCGGTTTCCCGGGACAATATCCATATACCCGGGGCGTTCAGCCGACCATGTACCGGGGCCGCTTCTGGACCATGCGCCAGTATGCCGGGTTTGCCACAGCCGAAGAATCCAACCGGCGATACCGGTTCCTCCTGGACCAGGGACAGACGGGCATCTCCATCGCATTCGACCTTCCCACCCAGATCGGTTATGACTCGGATCACGAGATGGCCATCGGGGAAGTGGGAAAGGTGGGGGTGGCCATTGATTCCCTTAAAGACATGGAGCGCCTCTTTCACAAAATTCCCCTGGACAAGATCAGCACCTCCATGACCATCAACGCACCCGCGGCGATTCTCCTGGCCATGTATGTGGCCGTGGGGGAAAAGCAGGGGGTCCCCGCGAACAAACTGCGGGGCACTGTTCAGAATGACATTCTTAAAGAATATTCTTCAAGGGGGACTTACATCTTTCCGCCACAGCCCTCCATGCGGATCACCACGGACATCTTCTCTTTTTGCAGTGAAACCGTTCCTCTCTGGAATACCATCAGCATCAGTGGCTATCACATCCGGGAAGCCGGTTCCACGGCCGTCCAGGAGGTGGCGTTTACCTTGGCGAATGGCATCGCTTACGTGGAAGCGGCCCTGAAAGCGGGCCTGGACGTGGACACGTTCGGTCCCAGGCTCTCCTTTTTCTTTGGTTCACATCTCGATTTCTTTGAAGAGGTGGCCAAGTTCAGGGCGGCCCGGAAAATGTGGGCCAGAATCATGAAAGAACGGTTCAAGGCCAAGAATCCCCGTTCCCTGATGGTCCGGTTCCACACCCAGACAGCCGGGTGCACCCTGACCCAGCAACAACCGATGAACAACGTGGTCCGGGTGGCTTTCGAGGCCATGTCCGCGGTGCTGGGCGGGACCCAGTCCCTACACACCAATTCCATGGATGAGGCCATCTGTCTGCCGTCGGAAGAGGCGGTCCAGGTCGCCCTCCGGACCCAGCAGGTAATCGCCCACGAGACGGGCGTGACGGATACCATCGATCCTCTGGCCGGCTCATATTACGTGGAGCATCTGACCGACGAAATCTGCACACGGGTCGAGGAATATCTGCGTAAAATCGAAGAGATGGGGGGATCAGTCCGCGCCATCGAACAGGGGTTCATCCAGCGGGAGATCCAGGATTCCGCCTACCAGTACCAGCGGCAGATCGAGGAGGAGGAACGGATCGTGGTAGGAGTGAACCGCTTCCATGTGGACGAAGACAAAACCATGAAACTGCTGCGGGTCGACCCCGCCGTGCAGGAGGGCCAGATCAAACGCCTGGAGCAGATCCGTTCGGAAAGGGACAACGGCCGGGTACAGGAGGCCCTCGCCGGGCTGAAACAATGCGCCGAAGGAACGGAAAATCTCCTGCCGCCCATCCTTGAAGCGGTAAAGGCGTATGCCACGCTGGGAGAAATCTGTGACGTCCTGCGGGACGTGTTCGGAGAATACCAGCAGATCAGCACGCTGGGCTAACCGGCTGAACATCTCCCGGGGGGAAACGGGAAGTTCCCGGTCCGGAGTCGGAAGCGGTCCGCAGGCCTTTCCGAATGGTCCGCCCCCTGGAAAAAAACGACGAGGAGTTCGACGTTATGGATGCAAGAAAAAGGATACGGGTACTGGCGGCAAAACCGGGACTCGACGGGCATGACCGTGGTATCAAGGTGGTGGCCAGCGCCTTGATGGATGCCGGCATGGAAGTGATCTACACCGGGGTCCGTCAGACGCCGGCCCAGATCGTGGAATCCGCGATACAGGAAGACGTGGACGTCATCGCCATGAGCAGCCTGTCCAACGCCCACGACTATCTCTTTCCAAAGGTAATGGAACTGCTGAAGGACAAAGGGGCGGGGGATATCCTGGTCCTGGGAGGCGGTATCATCCCCGACGAGGATATCCCCGCTTTGAAGGCCTGCGGTATCTCGGAAGTTTTCGGTCCCGGCACCACCACCCGCGACATCATCCGGTATATCCGGGAACACGTGAATTAGATTTTCATCGCGCTCCGTTCACCGCCCGGACCACCGGGGAAGGCGGACATCCCGCCTTCCCCGGTCCCGGGGCTGTGTTGTCCGTGTTGCCGGACTATTCATTCTTCCACTCGGGTTTCCGCTTCTCAAGAAACGCATTCAGACCCTCGTGGGCGTCTTTCGTCTGCATCAGCTCATCAAGGTAGATATCCTCGATAACCTTCAGAGACGGCTCGAAATCGTCCATCAGGCCCCCCTTGATGGCCTTTTTGGTCTTTCTCAGCACCTCGGCGCTCAACCGGAGATAAGGCTTCACGAAATCGGTGGTGGCCGCCGCCAGTTCTTCCTCCGGTACCACGCGTTTGACCAG
>CAZCVB010000230.1:0-4035 GCA_964501805.1 uncultured Desulfobacteraceae bacterium
AAAACCGTGGTAGAGCGGATGGCCCCCGTGATGATCCGGAGTCTCATGGCCGGGCGGGAAGCGGTTCATTCCCTGGCGGTCAGGCTGGAGGGACTGACCTGTTTCAAGCAGTTCAAGGTGTTCAGGGATTTCCTGAGGGAAGAGGTCAAGGGGGTCCGGTCCGTCAGGCAGACCCGCGTCACAAGGGCCGCCGTCTCTTTCGCGGTCGAATTCCAGGGCGACCGGCGGCGGTTCATCCAGCGGGTCCTCGGCCATGAAAACCTCCCCTTTCTGCTGGAGGCGGATGACAGCGGAGAAGGGGAGGTGACATTGCGTCTGAAGCCGGAAGAAACCCGGCGCTGAACCGCTTCCTCCGTCAGGTCTCCAGGACCACCTGTCCGTCCCGGACGTCCACCCGGATATGGTCCCCCGGTCGGATGGATCCTTCCAGGATCTTTTTGGCCAGAGGGTCCTGCAGCAGGCGCTGGATGGCCCGCTTCAGCGGCCGCGCCCCGTAGGTGGGATCGAATCCGGCCTCGGCGAGGAGTTTCTCCGCCGCGGGCGTCAGTTCCAGGGTCATCTGGTTGCTCTCCAGGCGCCTGGCCAGAAGCCCCACCTGGATGGCCACGATTTTCCGGATTTCTTCCTCTCCAAGCGAGTTGAAGATAACGATTTCGTCGGTCCGGTTCAGAAACTCCGGTTTGAAGGTGGCGCGAAGGGCCTCCATGACGCGCCGCTCCATTTCCGCCTCGTCACGGCCCCCCAGTTCCTGTATCCACTGGCTCCCGATGTTGGACGTCATGATCAGGACCGTGTTTTTGAAATCCACGGTGCGGCCCTTCCCGTCGGTCATCCTCCCGTCATCGAGGATCTGGAGGAGTGCGTTGAAGACGTCCGGGTGGGCCTTTTCGATTTCATCAAAAAGGACCACCGAGTAAGGATGCCGCCGGATCGCTTCGGTCAGGTACCCGCCTTCCTCGTGACCCACATAGCCGGGGGGTGCCCCGATGAGCCTGGCGACCGAGTGCTTGTCCATGTATTCCGACATGTCCACGCGGACCATGTACTGCTCGTCGTCAAACAGGAACTCGGCCAGGGCCCTGGCCAGCTCAGTCTTTCCCACGCCGGTGGGCCCCATGAAGATGAAGGACCCGATGGGACGGTTGGGATCCTGAAGCCCGGACCGGGCGCGTCGGACGGCGTTTGCCACGGCCGTGATGGCCTTCTCCTGCCCGATCACGCGCATGGAGAGGCGTTCCTCCATCTTGAGGAGTTTTTCCCTCTCGCCCTCCATCATCCGGGAAACGGGGATGCCGGTCCACTTGGCCACCACTTCCGCGATGTCCTCGCTGTCCACCTCTTCCTTGAGCATCTTTCGTTCGGCCTGGAGATTTTCGAGGGCCGCGTTCGCCTCCCTGAGGCGGTTTTCCAGGTCGATAAGCGTTCCGTACTTGAGTTCGGCGGCCCTGGAGAGATCGCCTTCCCGCTCCGCGATCTGCGCCTCCGCGCGGGTGGACTCGAGGTTCTCCTTGATCTCCCGGATGGTGGAAATGGTCTCCTTCTCCTTCTGCCAGTGGTCCGTCATTTCGTCGGCCTGGGCCTTCAGCCGGGCCAGCTCTTCGTCGAGTTTCTCCAGGCGATCGGCCGATCCCGGATCCTTCTCTTTTTTCAGGGCCTCTTTTTCGATCTCGAGCTGTGTCATCCGGCGACGGATATCGTCGATCTCCGCGGGCATGCTGTCGATCTCGATCCGCAGGCGGCTGGTGGCCTCATCCACGAGGTCGATGGCCTTGTCCGGAAGAAACCGGTCCGTGATGTACCGGTGGGACAGGGTCGCGGCCGCCACCAGGGCCGAATCCTTGATGCGGACCCCGTGGTGCACCTCGTATTTTTCCTTGAGCCCCCTGAGGATGGAGATGGTGTCCTCCACGGAGGGTTCCTCCACCATTACCGGCTGGAAGCGGCGCTCGAAGGCCGCGTCCTTTTCGATATATTTCCTGTATTCCTTGATGGTGGTGGCCCCCACGCAACGGAGTTCCCCCCGCGCGAGGGCGGGTTTCAGCATGTTGGAGGCGTCCACCGCGCCTTCCGCGGCACCGGCCCCCACCAGGGTATGCATCTCGTCTATGAAAAGGATGATCTGTCCCTGGGCGTCGGTGACCTCCTTGAGAACCGCCTTGAGACGGTCCTCGAATTCACCCCGGTATTTGGCCCCGGCGATCAGGGCGCCCATGTCCAGGGCCACCACCCGCTTCTCCTTGAGGGTCTCGGGCACGTCCCCCTGGACGATTCTCTGGGCCAGGCCTTCCACGATGGCCGTCTTGCCCACCCCGGGTTCGCCGATGAGCACGGGGTTGTTCTTGGTCCGCCGGGAAAGGACCTGAATCACCCGCCGGATCTCCTCGTCGCGGCCGATGACCGGGTCCAGGTCTCCCCTGGCGGCGACGGCCGTCAGGTCCCGGCTGAATTTTTCAAGGGCCTGGTACTTGTCTTCCGGGTTCTGGTCCGTGATCCTCTGGCCGCCCCGGATGTCCACCAGGGCCTTGAGGATCGCGTCGCGGGTGATCCCGGCGGCGGAGAGGATCCGCGCCGCCTCTCCCTCGGTTTCCCCGGCCACGGCCAGGAGAATGTGCTCCAGGCTGACGAACGCGTCCTTCATCTGTTCGGCTTCCTCGAAGGCCCGGTCCAGGACCCCCTTGGTGCGGGGAGAAATGTAGGCCCCGCCGGCGCCGCTCCCGGTGACCCGGGGAATTTTTTCCATGGCCGCTTCAAAGGTGTTTCGCAGGCTGCCGACGTCCACGCCGATCTTTCCGAGAAGGGGAGCGACCACCCCTTCCGGCTGCTGAAGGCATGCCAGGACCAGGTGTTCCGGCTCGACCTGCTGGTGGCCGAATTTTTCCGCCAGCTGCTGGGCCGACTGAATGCCCTCCTGCGCCTTGAGTGTGAATTTATCGAATCGCATCGTTTTGGTATCCTCCTTGAATATCGCGCCCGGCCGTAAACAGCCGGATCAGGTATGTAAGGCGTTTTGCCGAACGCCTTTTTCATTCACCGATTTTAACTTAAGGTTCATTCCGGGCATGTCAATGGCGGAAGGAGAGCGCGGGCGGGCCGGGCGTTTCCCCTCCCGTGTAAAAAACGCCGGGGAATATGGGGCGCGGCTCCGATAAGCCCTTCTCATCGGGACATGGATCTGTTAAAGTAAAAATCGCCGGTTTCCACCGGCCGAGCCTTCCGGGCCCCCGGGGACCGTGAATTTTGCGAACCGTCTCCCGCCGGCTCCCGCATGCCACCTTATGGATGATGCTGATGCCTTGCCGGTTTTTCGCCTCTTTGAGACGTCTTCCCGTTGTCGCGGTCTGCGCGATACTCTGCTTTTCTTTTCTCTCGTGGCGGCCGGTGTCTCCGGCGGATCTCATGCCCGAGATCGCGCTGCTGAAGGAGCACATCATCGCGTATAACCGGTGGCGCCACGAAAAAAGCCTGTCCGACGGCACCTACCGGGGGGAGGAGGGGATATTGCGGCTCCGGCCGGAACACGCCCGGTCCCTCGGGCTCCGGGTCCGGCGGAATCCGGACTATGCGGAAGCGCGGGCCCTGTTCGCGGAAGCGGAGACCCTCTTGAAAAAGATCGTGCGGGAACTGAAAAGCCGGTCGCCGGAAGCAATTCCCGGGGCCCACGCGGAAGCCGCGGGACGCCTGGCCCTGGAATACAACAGGATCCTCCGGCTCGCGCTGGACCGCATCTCGGTTTACCGCGCCGGGCTGAAACCGGCGTCCGACGAGCGGTTCGACCGCGGGCGGTGCGAAGACCTGATGGAACGCCTGCTGAGAGAGGGATTCAGGAAAACATCTTACAACCTGAGGGATTCCCTGGCATATTTTTACAACCGCTGCCAGGGCCTGGACAATAGCCCCTGGCCCCTGGGCCCTGAAAACGTGGGATTCGTCAACCGCATTTTCAGCGGGTTTACGGAAGGCGGCGCCGGAAAGAAATCGGGCCGGTTCGACCTGGACCGGTGGACCGGATACGGCCCGCCGGACCCGCCCGGGGGA
>CAZCVB010000231.1:0-4024 GCA_964501805.1 uncultured Desulfobacteraceae bacterium
CCGAGGGACGCCATCTTCCGGATGACCGACCGGGCGTCCTCCATGTCGAGGGGTTCGAGGATTTCACCGGTGTGCAGGATCCTTCCCCCCACGCCGAACCGGAGGCCGGCGGGGACTACATGGGGTTCCCGCCGGTAGGCAAGGTCATAGAGACGTTCCCGGTTCTGGCGGCCGATTTCGATCAGGTCCTCGAATCCGGCATTGGTGACGAGGGCCGTCCGGGCCCCTTTTCTTTCGAGGATGGCGTTGGTGGCCACGGTGGAGCCGTGCACCACGCGTTTTTGCCGTTTGCCGGCGATGCGGCGCAATCCCTCAAGGACCGCCCTGGCCGGGTTGTCCGGGCTGGAGAGGCATTTGTACACACCCCAGCGGTCCCCGTCTCTGAAAACGAAGTCCGTGAAGGTTCCCCCGGTATCCACACCGATAACCAGCATGCGATACTCTCCGGAAACGGGTTGGAAGCGCCTCGGCCGGGAAGGGGTCCCTGTCGGGATGCCCGTGATGCCGGCCACCGGCGTATCCCGCAACCCGGGCCTTTCAACCCCGGCGAACGGCTCCCGGATGGTTTCCGGGGCGGATCTTCCGTTTCCCGAAGTCTTGACGGGAGGATGCGTCCGACGCATGGAACGGGAAGGGCGTCACGGCCGTCCGGGCCGCTCCCCGGAAAGGGCCAGCCCCGTTTCAAGGGCCTCTCGGTTGATGTCCAGGAATTCGGGAGGGACCCGTTTTTCCAGGACCGTTAACACGGACCCGGGGCGGACCAGCCCGGTCATGCCGATGAGGGCGCCCAGCACGCAGATGTTGAAGACCACCGGTTTCCCGATCCGGTCCATGACCGCCTGGAACATGTCCAGGCCCTCCTGCCGGGCGGCCACCTTCCGCTGCGGTTTCACGTAACGGTTGTCCGTGATCAGGAGGCCGCCGGGCCGTATGATGGGGGAGAACCTGTCGTAGGCGCTCTGGGTCAGGCAGATGAGGATGTGGGGATGAATGACCTTCGGGTAGTGGATGGGCCCCGTGGAAATCACCACGTCCGCCCGGGAGGCCCCGCCGCGGGCCTCGGGTCCGTAGGCCTGTGTCTGAACGGCGTTCAGCCCTTCATGGATGGCCGCGGATTCGGCGAGGATAATGGCCGCCGTAATGATCCCCTGTCCGCCCGACCCCGAGAACACGATTCGACGGGTGTCCATTATCCACCTCCCCGGGAGGGAGGCGGGGCGTCTTCCGGCGCCTCCCCCGCCCGCCGGGTTTCCTCCTTATAAAGGGAGGTGTATTCCGGCAGGTCCCTGTCAATGAAAATCCCGCGTTCGATCCGCCCGCCGTCGGCCTCCGCATCTCCCGATCCGATCCGGACGGTCCCTTCCTTATACTGCCGCATCATGTCGACGGCATCCCCGAGCCTGTTCTTCCTCCCGTAATAGGTGGGACACTGGGACAACACCTCCACCACCGAGAATCCCCTGTGAAGGATGGCTTTCCGGAGGATGGTGATCATCTCTTTTGCATGGTAGGTGGTGGTTCTCGCCACAAAGGTGGCGCCGGCCCCCCTTGCCAGGTTCACCGTATCGAAGGCGTTGTCGATGCTTCCGAAGGGGGCGGTGGTGCCCCTTTTTCCATGGGGCGTGGTGGGGGAGAACTGGCCCCCGGTCATGCCGTAGATGTTGTTGTTCATGATAACGGCGGTCAGGTCGATGTTCCGCCGGCAGGCGTGAATAAAATGGTTCCCGCCGATGGCCATGGCGTCGCCGTCGCCCATGGGAACGATCACGGTGAGATCCGGCCGCCCCATCTTGACG
This sequence comes from uncultured Desulfobacteraceae bacterium, assembly GCA_964501805.1. Lineage (GTDB taxonomy): Bacteria > Desulfobacterota > DSM-4660 > Desulfatiglandales > Desulfatiglandaceae > CAZCVB01. The sequence continues at coordinate 1,797 of CAZCVB010000231.1, forward strand.
CCGGTGGCGAACGCCAGCGCCCTTCCGTGGAGCGTGTGCATGGTATGGAAGTCGAGATATCCGGGCATGCGGGAGGAACACCCGATACCGGATACCACCACCACCTCGTTCTTGTCCAGGCCCAGCTTTTCCACCGCGCGGATCAGGTTGGACATGACGATCCCGTGCCCGCATCCGGGGCACCAGAGATGCGGAAAGAACCGCTCGCGGATATAGTCCTTGATGGGCATATCAGACCCCTTTCCCCTGAACCATGTGCAGGGATCTCAGGATGTCTCCCGGGGCGATGAAGGTGCCGTCGAACCGGTTCGCCAGGAACACCTTCCCTGGATCGCGGACCGCCCGCCGCACCTCCTCGCAGATCTGCCCGCGGTTCATCTCCACCACCAGCACATGGGATCTGTCCTCGCATTTTTCCCGCACGGTCTTTTTCGGGAAAGGCCAGAGGGTCTGGAGTTCCAGGAGCCCGATCTTTTCGCCCCGCTGGCGTCGGGCCTCCACCAGGTGGAGGGCGCTTCTCGCGGTGCCGCCGTAGGAGATCAGGAGGATCTCGGCGTCGGCCGTGTGGTACTCCCGGTAACGGGCAAGGATATCAGCCCGGTTTTCGATCTTGTCCACCAGGTGATGGAGAAGATCGTAGGCCACCTTGGGGTCCGTGGACGGAAATCCCCACATGTCGTGAACCAGGCCGGTGACGTTGTACCGGTGGGTGCCGCCGAAGTCGCTCATGGGCAGACGGCCGTCTTCACGGGCCAGGTAGGGGTGATAGTCGGTGCCCTCCGGTACGGATGTCCGAAGCCGCTGGATGACCTCGACCTCCCCGGGCTCGGGAATGATCACCTTTTCCCGCATGTGCCCCACCACCTCGTCGAACAGGAGGATGACGGGCGTCCGGTAGGTCTCGGCCAGGTTGAACGCATCCACTGTCATGTAGAAGGCGTCCTGAAGGTTGGATGCCGTGAGCGCGATCACGGCGTGGTCCCCGTGGGTCCCCCACCGCGCCTGCATCACGTCTCCCTGGGCCACGGCCGTGGGCAGGCCGGTGCTGGGGCCGCCCCGCTGCACGTTGACCACCACGGAGGGGACCTCCGCCATTACCGCGTAGCCGATCGCCTCCTGCATCAGCGAAAATCCCGGGCCGCTGGTGGCCGTCATGACCTTCTGGCCGGTCAGGGACGCGCCGATAATGGCGCACATGGAGGAAATTTCGTCTTCCATCTGAAGGAATTTTCCACCGCGGGCAGGGAGTTCTTCGGATAGGATTTCCGCGATTTCCGTGGAGGGGGTGATGGGATATCCCGCGTAGAACTGGAGCCCGGCATAAAGGGCGCCCCTGACAACGGCCTCGTTTCCCTGCAAAAATCGGATGTCTTTTTCCACGGGGTCTTTCTCCATTTCCCCTTTTGGAGGTACGATTCTTCCGAAGAGGGCCGGAAAATGTTTATCCTACGCCAGTTCAACGGCCAGGTCCGGACACCTGAGCTCACACAGGCCGCAACGGACGCACCGGTCCGGAAAGGACCAGCAGGCCTTGCCCGCATCGTTCAGGGTCAGGGCCTCTTCCGGACAGAAGGCCACGCAGATCCCGCATCCCTTGCACCAGTCTTCGTTGATGAACACCTGTTTTTTTCGGGCTTCGGACAATGACCGCTCCTGGGAGATATTTTTTGGCCTTCAAATTTTGACGAAAGACTTTTTCCCTGCGATATTGCCGGGACGCCTGCCGGTTTTGCGACTCCGCCATCACCTGCCGGGCGCCGAAATGCGCAGGAGGCATTGTTTGAAAATCATCAAGATTTTGAAACCCTTCGGAAATTGCTCAATCCGAATTTAAAATATATGGAAAATATATATATTGTCAAGTAATTTTATTGACTAATTTATATGTAAGATATATCCTTGATTTGTATCTGTGATCGGCGCGTTATCGAAATTATCGAACCCCTGAATGTATCCCGCACCGGGCATTCGAAGAGAGCGGGGCCGCCGTCCGTGGCAAAGACATCCATGCAATCCAAGATCCCCCTGGCCCGGCAGGCCTACCGGGTGATCCGTGAAAAGATCGTCACCATGGCCTATGCGCCGGGCCTCCGCCTGGACGAAAAGCGGCTGGTCATGGAACTCGGCATCGGGCGGACCCCGGTGCGCGAGGCCCTGCTGCGCCTGGCGTCGGAGTTCCTTGTCGAGAGCGAACCCAACCGGGGATTCGTGGTCAGGCCGTTGACGGT
>CAZCVB010000232.1:0-3952 GCA_964501805.1 uncultured Desulfobacteraceae bacterium
TCAGCTTGTGGATGCACCGGAAGGATTCCACCGTTCCCAGGCCCGGCCCCACGACGGCCAGGTCCGGCTCCAGGCGTTCCAGTTCTTCAATGGTGCTACCGGGCGCCGCGTTTCGGCACGGGCCGACACCGGCGCGGCTGACGGTCTTGCCGAGTTTTTCCGAAAGTTCGGGACTCTCTTCGATAATGAGGATGGTGGACGGTTTTTCCATGTCATTCCGGGTTTTGCCGCGCAGACCGCGGCGGGCGTTTGTAAGACCGCATTCATCGGCCCCGGATCCCGGGACGGGAAGCCTCCTATTCCGACAGCACCGTTGCCAGCATCCGGCCCAGGTCCTCCCTGCCGCACGGCTTGGTCAGGTACCCCTTGATCAGGGCGCCGGCATCCGCGTCTATTCCGTTGGGACCGGTCGCCTCGTAACCGGACACGATGATAATCCGGGCCGAAGGATCCATGTCCTTGATCTTCCGGATACAGGTAATCCCGTCCATCCCGGGCATGCTCCTGTCCATGAGGACGGCGTCCGGCGCCCATTTCCGATAATTTTTCACGGCCTTTCCCGGGACATCCACGGAAATGGGCTCATATCCGAGGCTCCGGATCAGGTTGGAGAGCGCCTCCAGGGCCGTGGGTTCATCATCCACGATCAGGATTTTCTCGCCTTTTCCCAGGAGGATCTTCGGGCGCTTCTCCACCGTTGTCACCTTTTCCGCCCGTTCCACCGGAAAAGAGATCTCAAAGGCGGTTCCCTTTCCGGGCGTGGAAGAGACCGAAATCTTTCCCTTGTGCTGTTCCACGATCCCGAGGCTCGTGGAAAGCCCCAGCCCGGTTCCCTTTCCCACTTCCTTGAGCGTAAAAAAAGGGTCAAAGACCTTTCCCAGGGTTTCCCTGTCCATGCCGTGTCCCGTATCCGTCACGGTGACGATCACCCTTTTCCCGCGTTTCTTCGCTTCGATGGTCAGCCGCCCCCCCTCGGGCATGGCGTCCCTTGCGTTGGAACAGAGATTCATGAGGACCTGGCTCAAAAGGGAACGGTTTCCCTTGATAAAAAGGCCCTCCGTCAATTTCAGGTCCACCAGAATCTTTTTGTCGAAGACCTTTTCGATAATTGCGTACGTCTCCCGGATGACATCCGCCAGGTCGAGATCGACCCGTTCGATCTTTCCGCCCCTCTTGGAAAAATGAAGCAGGTTGTTGATCAGGTCCACGCCTTTTTCAACGGATCCGTAGATGCTTCCCGCGATCTCGGCCGCCTCCGGCTGGTCCCCGTACATCAGTTCAAGATATTCCATGTTGCCGGAAATGGCCTGGAGGATATTCCTGAAATTATGGGCCGTACCCCCGGCAAAGGCCCCGATGGTCTCCATCTTCTGGGAGGCGAAGAGCTGTTCCTGAAGGGCCTTCTGCCGGGCCTCCGCCCTTTTCCGCTCCGAGATATCGTCAACGATCGACACGATCTCGCCGGAAGGCAGCCGGTACACGTAATATTCCCGCCATGAGGCGACCTCCCCCTCCCGGTAGAGGACCACGGGGCAGTTTTCCGGCTGGCCGGTCTTCCATACCCGCCTGAAGACCTCCAGCAGCCCGGTCTCCCTGAGATGGGGAAACACCGCCGCCACATCCTTCCCGATGATGGACGCTTTTTCCCGGATGTCCTCCATCTCCTGTCCCGCCCGGTTCAGGTCCACCACCACGAACGATTCACCGTTCTTACGCGCCCTGCAGACCTTGACCCCGCTGCTCATGTTGTCGAAAATGGCCTTGAACCGCGCCTCGCTCTGGCGCAGACGCTTTTCGGTCTTCCTGAGGGTCTTGCTTTTACTGGCCACCATTTCTTCCAGGTTGGCGTAAAGGAGGGCGTTTTCAATGGCCACCGCGGCGGGACTGCTCAGGGCGACCAGGAGCGCCACGTCCTCTTTTCGAAACCCGTGCGGCATGTTCACCGAGTCCACGTAGATGACGCCCCGGACCTCGGACCTGCTGATCAACGGAACGCACATGACGGAACGGATTATTCCCATGCTGGCGGAAAGATCATCCATCCCTTCCTGCTTTACATCCGGCATGGTGATGGCGACCCCTTCCGTGATCACCTTGTTCACGATGGTGCGGCTGTACGAGGAAAACGATTTTTCACGGTCGAACTTGGACCGGGCGATGATCTGCTCCGCTTTTCCCGTCTCCCTGTTGATAAGCAGGATGGCCCCCCGGTCGATCCGCGTGAGGAATTCAAAGAGGTAATCCATTATCTTGTCAAAGAGTTCATTCAGGTCCAGCGATTCCATCAGGACATGGGCCACCTTGTAGATCAGCTCCAGGTTCTTGCTGGTGGTCATGGGCCGGTCCTTGTAGGTCTCGAATATAGCGGTCTCGGCGAATTCATCGGCCGACGCCTTCGGTCCAACCGTCCGGGCCGCGTCTTCAGGGACGCTTTCGCCGATGCAAAGCAATACCTTCCCCACCGCGATGGGAAGACCCGGCTTTACCTCGTATTCCCTCCCCGAAACAACCAGTTTCCCGTCCAGGAAGGTGTTGTTGGTGCTTTTGAGATCCTCGATAAAAATGCGGCCGTCCCGGTTCACGATCCTGAGATGCCTGCGGGAGACCGAGTTGTCCTTGATCTGGATATCGTTTTCCGGGGACCTGCCCAGGAAAGCGGCATCTTCCGGGAGTTCAAACGATCGTCCCTTCTCCGGTCCGTGAATAATATGGAGTCTTGTCATAACCGTCTCCTTTCGCCCCTGTTCGGGCCGTCCGCCTCTAATGATTTCCGCCGGAAGAGAGGAGCTGTTCAATATGTTCCATCAGATGGATCATCCGCACCGGCTTGGAAAGAACCAGGTCCGCCTCCCTTTCCATGGCCGCCGCTTCGGGTTCCTTCCCGTAACCCGTAATGGCGATCACGGGGATCTCGGGCCGCTTTTTTTTCAGGGCGGTGACCACTCCCACCCCGCTCACATACGGAATCACGATATCGGTGATCACCAGGTCGTACCCTCCGGAATCGAGCCGCCGGAGTCCCTCCAGCCCGTCCCTGGCGGTGATGACCCCGAACCCCTTGTGCCGCAGATGCCGCACGATCATGGAAAGGACCTCGGGATCATCCTCGATCACCAGGATATTCAATTTTTCATCATTTTCGTTCATTTTCATCCCCGGTTTCTGGATGACCGATTTTCGACCGCCGGTCCCCGGAAAAAACGCCGGGATCCCGGGCACCCGACCGCTCCCCTCCGGCTTACCAGCCGGAAGCGACGGCCATTAATATATTTTATCCCAGATTCCCGATACATGTAAGGTCTTTTTCCTGCGTGTTCTTTGTACCGATGCACACGATGCGTGTCCGGGCCCGGGAATCCTTCCGGAAATAAATCCTCCCCGAATAGGAAAAATCCGTCTCCAGGACGGGAAGCTTTCCCCCCTTGCCGAAGACCTTCCTTTTCACGGAGACCCGGCCGGCATCCTCGTTGAGCCGGTGAATGACCGCTTCCGCTTTTAACTGAAAATCGTCCGGGAGGGCGAGAAACCCCTCCACGGCCCGGTCCGTGAAGGTCAGGTTTTTATAAAGGACCTTAAACCGTTTGCGGGCGGCGTCGGCCTTCTTCTTCCTCTGGCGGGGCTTTGCCGCCCGGTTCCTGAGCCGGTTCAGCTCCTCCTCCAGATGAAGCACCTCCAGTTCCATCTCTTCCTTAAGGGACTGCTGGTCCTTCAGGCCGGCCTCCAGGTCCTCCATCTCGTCCATAAACCCTTCGATATCCCTGGCAAGCCCCTTCTTTTCTTCGCTGAGCCGCTCGATCTTCTCGCGGTACCGGCGTTCCATACGTTCCGTGTCCTGGAGCCGTGCCTCGGCCGTGGCCAGGCGGCCGGAAAGCTCGCGGCTGAGGTCTCTTTGCGCCTCCTCCTTCCGTTCGGTCTCCCTGATCCCTTTCCTGAGCACCCGCTGCAGCAATCC
>CAZCVB010000233.1:0-3948 GCA_964501805.1 uncultured Desulfobacteraceae bacterium
CGCCGCCGGTTTTTTCTTCGCGGCCGTCTTCTTTGCCGCCGTCTTCCTGGCTGTTGCCTTTTTGGCCGGTTTTTTCTTTGCGGCTGTCTTTTTTGCCGCCGCTTTTTTGGCCTTGGCTTCGGCGGCCTTCGCCCGGGTCAGCTGTGTTTCCAGTTTTTTGATCCGCGCCTTTGTGGCGGTGACCTCTTTGCTAGCCCGAGTTAAGGTTTTCTTGGCAAGCCGCAACCTAAACTGAATTTGTTTGACCGTTGCCATACTCCCTCCTTTGAATAAAGGTTTATGAAACCGCCGTTGGTGACTGAGAATAGGTAATAAATAAATACAAGTCAAGAAAATATGTGCATGCCATGATTGATTAATCAAGCGTAATCCCCGGACAATGCAATCCATTGACAATGAGTGACGGGGAGCGGCGTTTCAACCTCGTGCAAAGGGGAAAAGGGCGCACAGGAGCAACAGGGATCCCTCCACTATTTCGTTGGCCGTCCCCAGGAGGTCTCCGGTGATGCCGCCGAATCGCCGCCTGGAATAGAAAGCGAACGCGAGCGTCTCAAGACAGGAGATGCAGAAGAGCAACAGGGCCGGCAGGCCGAGAATCAGACAGACCGTCACCGTGAGCAGGCGGGACACCCACAGGTGCTTGCGGGTCGCTCCCTCTACAAACGGCAGGCCCATTCCGGTCCCGGTTCTGGCGTAGGGCAGGGCGCAGGCGAGTTCCACCAGCGCGTTTCGCGACAGGAGCAGAATGACGGGGATGAAGAAGAGGGCGCCGGTGGCGAACAGGCGCTCGAAACAAATCCATTTGGCCAGAAGATCCAGTACCAGTGCCGTGACGCCGAATGCCCCGATCGAGGCGTCTTTCATGATGGCGAGGCGTTTTTCCCTGTCCGCGCCGCCGCCGATGGAATCGGCCCAGTCCGCCAGCCCGTCCACGTGCAATCCGCGCGTGAGGATCACTTCACATACCAGGAGGGCCAGCCCGGCCGCGGCGGGCCATGGAACAAAAGGGAGATACGACCAGATAACGGCGACACCGTAAAGGATCATGCCGAGAATCAGACCGACCACCGGGAACCAGGGGAGGGACGCGGCCAGGTCCTCGCTTTCTCCGAACGGCCAGGGGAGGAGGGTCAGGGTGCGAAGCGCCGTCCCGAGGCCCCTCACGGCGGTGTTTCCTGCGGGTGAGGACATGAGTTTTTCTCCATGACGCCGGTCAGGCCCCCGGCGTAATGCCCACTTCCTGGAATGTTGCCATGTCCCGGTATATCATGAGGGCGTTCTCGATGATCTGCATGGCCAGGGCGGCCCCGGTTCCTTCTCCCAGGCGAAGATCCAGGTCGAGGATGGGACGGATTCCCTCTTTTTCAAAAAAGATGCGGTGTCCTTTCTCAAAGGACCGATGGGAAAAGAAAAGGTAATCCTTTACCGCCGGATTCAGCCGCATGGCCGCCAGGGCGCCGGCGCTGGAGATGAACCCGTCCACGACCACCACCATCCGCCGGGCGGCCCCGCCGAGACAGAGGCCGCAGATCCCGGCGATCTCCAGCCCGCCCACGGCCGCCATTGTTGAGACGGGATCCTTCATCTCCTCGCGGTGCCGTTGAACGGCCTCTTCGATAACTTTTATTTTGTGCGACAGCCCTTTGGCGTCGATGCCGGTTCCCGTGCCGGTGACATGGGCCGCTCCGGCGGGGAGCAGGACGGACATGACGGCCGAAGAGGGCGTCGTGTTGCCGATCCCCATATCCCCGCTGGCGATCATGGCCACTCCGTCCGCGGAGGCCGAAAAAGCGGCCTCCATACCCACGCGGATGGCCGCTTCAGCCTCTTCGCGGCTCATGGCGGGTCCGCGGAGGATATTTCCCGCCGCGCGTTTCACGTTCTTCCGGATCAGGCCTTTCAGTTCCGGGATATCGTGCTTCATGCCGATGTCGATGACCGATACGCGGGCGCCCGCGCACCTCGCCAGGACATTGATGGCCGCGCCGCCGTTAAGGAAGTTTCGAACCATCAACCCGGTGACTTCCTGTGGATACGCGCTGATCCCCTCCGATACCACGTCGTGATCGCCTGCGAAGATGACGACGCACTTTTCGCCCATTGCCGGGGGATCCTCTTCCCGGATGGCAACCACCCTTGCGGCGATATCTTCCAGTGCGCCCAGGCTGCCCCGGGGCTTGGTGAGGCTGTCCAGGTGTCCCCGGGCCTTGTTGATCCATTCGTCCGAAACGGGCCGGATCTTTTCCAGGACTTGTGCCAGCATGGAAAGTCTCTCCTGTTGCGATCCTGTCATCCCCGGGTGTTCTACCCGGTCCACGCGAACAAGTAGCCGAAAGCGGTATGATTGTCAATGACCGGTTTGGGCCTCCTTCCGATCCCGCCGGCCTGAAGACCGGCCGCGCCCGCCGGAAAAGCCGGGATGCCGCGTTTTCTCCCCGGTCACGGGCCGGCCGGCCTCGTCCCGGCTTCGCGTCTCCCCACGCTCCGGATCCATGGCCCTTCGACTTCCGCGGCGTTGGATTCAGCGCAAATAACGGTTGCCGTGTGCCCGTTATTTTGATAGATTGTTGCCGGTTGCCGTTGGCGGGACCGAATACACTTCAGAGATCCCGCCGGAGATCGGATCCTGTTTTCGCGCGAACTCAGCACCCGGGCGGCGGAGTGACGGGTCATGTGACATGAAAGGCGATACCTCAAGGTGGAAAGGAGGTGACTCTCTGTATGATCTTGCGCCTTTGGCCTTAACCCTTTTCATCCGAAAGGAGGCGTATAATGGCTGGAAGCACATACAAGATTATCGAGCTGGTGGGAACGAGCGATGTTTCCTGGGAAGAGGCGGCCAAGACGGCCGTGGAGACGGCGAGTGAGAGTCTCAAGGACCTGCGGATTGCGGAAGTCACAAAACTCGATTTGACCATCGAAGATGGAAAGGTAACCAGTTACCGGGCACGGCTGAATGTTTCCTTCAAGTACGTGAGATGATTTTTTTGTAATCAGGCGGTTTTATTTTACCCGCCCGCCCGGGATGGGTTCGGCTCGCTCCACGCGGGCGCATCCCGGATCGGGCGGCGGCATTTTTATTAATAGCAGGGGTCTCTTTCCATCGCCGCCGGGCATCCGCCTCGATGAAAAGGATCCCCGGAGGATGGGGCGGGCGCCGTGGAAAAGGGGCGGCCGGGGCCGGAAAACAATTAATCGGTGGACGAAAAAATGGACGGATCAAGAAGCAAGCTTACCGTGTTGGACCAGATCACGGCATCGGACAAGGTGAGGAAAAAGATCATCGATGTTGCCAGCAGTCTTTACGCCAAAAAGGGGTTCAACGCCACATCCATTCAGGAAATCTCGGAAAAGGCGGGCGTGAGCCTCCCTGTGACCTATCATTATGTCAAAAAGAAGTCCGAGATCATGCGGCTGATCATGGAGGACCTCCTGAATACGTTCCAGGAAAACCTGGTCAAGAGCATCGAGCACATTGAAGACCCGGAAGAAAAGCTGGCCATCGCCGTGGTGCTTTATATCAAGGTGGTGGAGCAGCAGAGGGAAAAAGCGCTCCTCATGTACCAGAAATCCAATTCCCTGGACAGGGCGTCCAAGGCCCTGGTCATGCAGCTGGAGGTAGAAGTCAGCCGGATTTTCGGGGAGATCATTGAGGAAGGCATCTCCCGCGGCGTCTTCAAAGAGGTCGATGTCGACCTGATGGCGTACAACATCATCATGATGGCACACATGTGGGTCCTGAAGCGATGGCATTTCAAGAAGCGGCTTGATCTGGACAAATACATCGATCTCCAGTTGATCACCGTGATGGATTCCCTGAAAAAACCATGAAATCCTGATAAGCCCGTCCCCGGTGACGCGGGGGCGGGCGGATACCGCCTTACCCTCCCAAAGACACCGCCGCGTATCTTACCCCCCCTAAACATGATAGCGAATGCCGGCATCCAT
>CAZCVB010000234.1:0-3920 GCA_964501805.1 uncultured Desulfobacteraceae bacterium
CCTATATATACGGCAAGTCCCGGGTTCGGTCAACGTGAAACGCGTACTCGGGTTCTCCCTTGTCCTCCGGACGAAAATATGCTAAAAGGCCCGAAAAATTCGAGAGGTCATTCCCATGAAGAAAAGCGTTTTTAGCATGTGCGGTATGTGCTCCGTCCGCTGTCCCATCCGGGTGGAAGTGGAGAACGGAAAGGCCACGTGGATTGAGGGAAACCCTTACATCCTGGGCGGGTCGTTGTGCGGGAAGGGTTCCGCAGGGCTGGCTTTCCACTACCGGGAGGAAAGACCCCGGGGTCCGATGATCCGACAGGGCCTGAGAGGCGGCGGGCAGTGGCGGCGGGTCACCTGGGATACGGCCCTGGATTACGTGGCGGACAAATTGTCACGGATCATCCAGCAGTATGGAGGCCGCAGCTTTTTCCTGAGTTGCCGGGGCGGGCCGTACCTGGACCTGCCCAAGACCTTTGTGAAGGCCCTGGGGTCTCCCAATTTCACCAATCACGACGCCTCGTGCGGACGGAACGTGCATCATGCCAGCCTGTCGGTTTACGGCCTGGGACGAAAGGCCTTTTTCTATGACCTCAAGAACTGCCGGCACCTGGTTCTTTACGGCAGGAATATGCTGGAGGCGCTGAAGGTCAAGGAGGCGAAGGACCTCGTGGAGGCCCTGTCCCGGGGCATGAAACTGACCTACGTGGACGTCCGGCAGACCGTGACCGGGAGCAAGGCGACGCGTTTCTGGATGGTCCGTCCCGGCACCGATTACGCCCTGAACCTGGGCATCATCCACGCCGTCATCCGCGAGGGGGCCTTTGACCGGGATTTCCTGGAAAGATGGGTGACCGGCTTTGACCGTCTTTCGGAGTTCGTCGCCCCATACACGCCGGAGTGGGCGGAGAAACAGACGGGTGTGCCGGCGGGTGAAATCGTCGATTTCGTACATGAACTGGACGAACAAAGGCCGCAGGTGGTGTTCCATCCCGGCTGGATGCTCGCCCGCTACCTGGATTCGTTCTACGCCAGCCGCACCGCTCATATCCTGAACGTGCTCATGGGCAGCGTGGAGGTGGACGGGGGTCAGATCCTGGCCAAGGGCCCGGGCGATTACGGAAAGCCGGGGCTCAAGGCCCTTGCGGACGCGGTGCCGAAGGTGACCGAAAAACGCGCGGACGGGGTGGGGTGGAAATATCCCCATTTTGATCCGGGGCCGGGCCTTTTTCACCTCTTCTACCCCGCCATCCTGAACGAGGACCCCTATCCGGTGAAGGCCTACATGGCATACCGTCATGATCCGCTGACCGGTTTCCCGGACAGGGAGGCCCAACGGGCGGGGCTGGACAAGCTGGACCTTATCGTGGGCCTGGACGCCAAGTACGGCGAGACCACCTGGTACGGAGACGTGATCCTCCCGCTTTCCGGGTACCTTGAAAAAGACAGCCCCATTGTGGCCCAGAAAGGAAAGATCCCGCGTTTCACCCTTCGGCGAAAGGCCATTGAGCCGGTGTACGACTCCCGGCCCGAGTGGTGGATCTTCCGGGAACTGGCCAGGCGGCTCGGCGTGGGCGAGTATTTTCCTTACGAGACCGTGGAGGACCTGTGGGAGTTCCAGTTGCAGGGGACCGGGTATTCCATGTCGGACTTTGAGGAGAAGGGCTACGTTCCCCTCGCCGACAAGGCGGTCATGCTGGACCGGGATGACGGCCTCAAGTTCAAGACCCCTTCCGGAAAGATAGAGATCTTCTCTCCCTCCCTTGAATCGGCCGGCTTTCCTTCCATGGCCCCGTTTGAGGAGCGGGGGGCCCTGCCCGAAGGGACCTTTCGCCTGGTATTCGGGCGGCACGCCATTCACGCCCATGGGCATACCCAGAACAACCCCTTGCTGCACGAGGTATTCCCCGTGAATACCCTCTGGATCAACGACCGGGTGGCCCGGTCCATGGGGATCGGGGACGGGGATACGGTGGAGGTGGCGGCCGCCGGTGTGAAGGGACGGGTGGCGGCGCGGGTGACCCCCTTCATCCATCCGGAGGCCGTCTTCACGGTCCATGGCTTCGGCCGGACCGTTCCTCTCCTGGAAAAGGCCTTTGGCGTGGGATTCGCGGACCAGCGCATGGCCAAGGGATGCCTGGAGAAATATGATCTGACAGGGGGCGGTATCGCCTACCTGGAATCGTGCGTCACGGTCCGAAAGGTGGCCGGGGATGAGGAGATCGCGGCATGAGCCAGTACGTACTTTCCCAAGATATCGACCGGTGTATCGGGTGTTATTCCTGTGAAATCCACTGCAAGGCCAACAAGGAGCTGCCCGAGGGGCCCCGCCTGTGCCGCATATACCAGGTGGGTCCCAGGTGGAGCAGCGGCGTGCCCCGGATGGCCTTCGCCTTCATGACCTGCTATCATTGTGAAAAGCCGTGGTGCGTGGCGGTCTGCCCTTCGGGCGCCATGCAGAAGCGGCCGAAGGACGGCATCGTTTTTGTCGACGAGGAGTTGTGCATCGGCTGCAAGCTCTGCATGTATGCCTGTCCATGGGGGATCCCCCAGTGGAACGCGGAGACCGCCAAGGTCGTCAAGTGCGACATGTGCAAGGACCGGATCGACCAGGGACTTGACCCTGCCTGCGTCACCAAGTGCATCACCGGGTGTCTCTATTTTGAGAAAAAAGAGCATATGCCGGAAGACCGGCTGAAACAGCATGAACAGTCGGTGGCCATCTACGCGCCGACCGAGGATTAGGGCCGCCGTTTTACGTCCCGGAACGGAAATAGCCAGGTTGCAAAGGGGTTCAAAGATGACAAGCACACAAGAGGAACTGACCGCGGCGCCGTGCCAGCTCGCCTGTCCCGCGGGGATCGATGTGCCCAGTTACGTGGCCCTTATCGCCCACGGGCGGTATCGGGAGGCCGTGGATCTGATCCGGAAAGACAATCCCTTTCCATGGGTCTGCGGCCTGGTCTGTCCGCATCCCTGTGAACAGGCCTGTGTCCATGGCTACCAGGACAAACCCATCGCCATCCGGGCCCTCAAGGGATTCGCGGCCGCTTATGTGGACGGCATGGTGGATGAAACCGTTTACCGGGCACCTGAACGGACACTGGAGAAAGTGGCCGTGGTGGGCGCGGGACCGGCCGGACTGACCGCGGCCTATTACCTGGCGGAAAAGGGATACCGGGTGACCGTATTCGAGGCGCTTCCCCTGCCCGGAGGGATGATGGCGGTCGGCATACCGGAGTACCGGCTTCCCCGGGAGGTGATCCGGAAGGAGGTGGCGGTGATGGAACGGATGGGCGTGGAGATCCGCTATAATACGCCCATCGGCGGCGATTATACCATCGCCCGTCTCAGGGAAGAGGGGTACAAGGCCTTTTTCATCGGTATCGGCGCCCACCGCGGGCACAAGTTGAATATTCCGGGCGAGGATGATTTTCCCCAGGTATGGGATGCCGTGACCTTTCTCAACCGGCAGTATCTGGGAGAAAAGGAAAAGGCCGGCGACCGCGTGGTGGTCATCGGCGGCGGAAACGCGGCCATGGACGCCGCCCGGATCTCCGTGCGCCTCGGGAGCGATGTCCAGGTCCTGTATCGCCGCACGCGGGACGAGATGCCCGCCCTTCCCGAGGAGATCGCGGAGGCGGAGGAGGAGGGCGTGGCGTTCCGCTATCTGACGATCCCCGTCCGGATCATTGGAGAAAAAGGAAAGGTCGTCGGGGTGGAATGCCTGAAGGCGGAACTGGGCGAGGCGGATGCCTCCGGCCGGCGGCGGCCGGTTCCCGTCAGGGGGAGCGAGGAGCTGATCGCCGCCGATGCGGTGATCGCGGCCATCGGACAGTACCCGGACCTCTCCTGGCTCGGGGGGGAAGAGGCATTTGAAACCACCCGGTGGCCCACCCTGGCAATCAACCCCCACAGCCTCCGCACCTCTG
>CAZCVB010000235.1:0-3915 GCA_964501805.1 uncultured Desulfobacteraceae bacterium
GTTGTTCTGAATCCCTTGCAGCCTCTCTATGTCCCTCTGAACGTCTTTGACCAGGGCCTCAGGCTTTGGCAGCCCCGCGGCATCGAAAGCTCCCAGCACGTCTTTCAGCGCTGCGACGGCCAGGATGCGGGAGAGGAGAGGGATCGCCTCTCCCTTGAGCCCGTCGGGGTATCCTTTCCCGTCCCACCGCTCATGATGATGCCGCATGATCTCCTGTTCCTGCGTCCACATACTGAAATGTCCAATAATGTTGCTTCCGATGACCGGATGTCGCTTGATCACGTCATATTCCGCATCGGTGAGCCGGCCCGGTTTCAAAAGAATCCGGTCCGGGATACCGATTTTTCCGATATCATGCAGGTTTCCGGCGACATTGAGGACCTCCATCTCGTCCTGGCTGCATCCCATCGCCTTTCCGATGGCCCTGGCATACCGCGTGACCCTTGCGGAATGCTGTTTGGTATAGGGATCTCTTGCCTCGATGGTCTCCACAAAGGCATAAAGAGTGGAAAAGACGTTTTCATAGATATTTTCGTAAAGGGCCAGGTTCTCTATGGAAAAAGCGGCCTTCTCCGAAAGAAAATTCAGAAAATAAAGGTCCCTTTCACTGAACTGCCTCCGTCCGTGTTTAATGACGGATACCAGGACTCCGAATATCTTGGACCTGATCTTCAGCGGAATGGCCATGGTGCCGCCGTTCCCGTTGTTTCCGTGGATCAGGAGAGGGATGCCCTCCTTTGAGGCCTTCCGGATAATCCCCCGGTCGACTCCCCCGTCCTCCGGCATCGCCTCGCGGGGGGACCTGAAAAAAGAGGCAATGACGGCCGCCTCCCTCCCCTCCTCCGTCAAGACGCAGAAATGGCTCTCGTCACAGGCCGTGACCTCCCCTGAAAGGTTGACCAGGACCCTCAGCAGGTCGCTGCTGTTCGGGGCATGATCCAGCTTCTGGAGAATAAGGTTCAGGGTCTCGACCTCTTTGATTTTCTCCTTCAGTTCCTCGTTGATCTTCAGAAGCCTTTCGTTACGAAGGGCTTCCTCTTTTAACAGGAGATTCTCGACGAACAGGGCCCGCTCCCTCATTATCCGGTGAATTACCGTCCGAAGCTGGTCCATCCGGACCGGCTTGGGAAGGAAATCGACAACACCGTTGCGGAGCGTGGCGATGGCGCTGTCCACGGAAGGATACCCGGTCATCACCACCACCGGGATGGTCCGGTCATGGTGGTGCACCCGCCTGACGAATTCGATTCCGTCCATCACGGGCATGGAGAGGTCCGTGAAGCAACAGTCGATCTTTTCCCTGCAAACGATTTCAAGCCCTTCCCGGCCGTTTTCAGCCGTAAAAACCGTATGATCGGTCGTTTCCCTGAAATAGGCCTCGAAAATATCGCGAATGGCCGGCTCATCATCCACGACGAGTATCTTCAGGGCCGTATCCGCCGAAAATTCCTCCTGGTCCCGCACGCGTTTCGACGCCGGATCGATCATCTGCCGCCTCATTATTTCCCGGGCTACGGGCTCCTCTTCCGGAAACCGCTTCCGCCAAACCCCTACACCCGGTTCCCGGATGAACCGGACGCCGTCAGCGTTCCGAATGGATCATTTTCAGGAGATGCCGCTTGAATTCATTAAATTCGCTTTCCGTCAACATTCCGTTCTTTTTCAGGGAAGAGAGGGCCTGGAGCCTGTCCACGTAATTGCTGGAAGCCGGATCACTGTAAAGGAAGTGAAGTCCCGGCATACTCGAAGAAAAAAAGTTGACGCTCGCCACCTTGCTGTCGGAAGACCTCTCTTTTTTCAGCTCCATCAATTCCCGGTATGCACCCTGGAGTTTCTCCACCAGACCCCTGTTTTCCCTCAACAGGCGGATCCTCTCCAGTGCGTTGTCCACCACGATCTTCATTTCCTCAAGCTTGTACGGTTTGCTGATGTAATCGTAGGCGCCTTCCTTGATGGCCGCGATGGCGGTCTCCAGGGAGGCATATCCGGTGACGATGATCACGATGGTGTCCGGCCGGGCCTTTTTGGCGTATGTCAGGACCTCGATCCCGCCCACCCGGGGCATGACCAGATCCACAATAATCAGATCATAGGGTTTCGCTTCAATCCGCTCCAGGGCCTCCTTGCCGTCATAGCAAACATCGACGGTTCGTCCCGGACCCGAGAGAAGATCCCTCAGGATCTCGGCGACGGCCTTGTCGTCATCGACGATCAGGATTCGCACGGACAGGTGGCCTGTTTCACGCATTTGCCCCTCTTGTCTTTCCGGCCGACCCGGAGTCGCACTCCGTTTCCCGCCTGTCTGCTCATCTCCCGGACCGGAGCAGGAATCTTCCCTGAACGTCCGCCGGGAGCAACATCCGTTCCCCGTCCGGCCCCGGGCATTCCTTTTCGCAACGGCCGAACCGATCACGTTATCCCTTCTGATCGAAGAGCAGTCCGATCATCTCGTCAAGCCGCTCCGCCAGGTCCAGGGCATCCCTGGGCGGGATCTCCCGAATGACCTTCCCCGTGGCCTCGTCCGTGACCGTTACCACGACTTTGCCGGAGGCCTGATGGACATGAAACCGCAAATCCACATTGTGGATCATTGTCAGGGCGTTCTGGATATCGTCCACCATCTCGAAAAGGCGCGGCGCATGCGCCGGTTTGTTCCCCCCGTCCGGTGTCACGCCGCCCTTTTCGGCAGGGTGATTCATCCCTGTCGGCCCTGCGTCGAAGGTAGGAGTTTCGGGTTTCCCTGCCGCGCTGACCGCTTCGACCAACATCTGAACTCACCTCCTTTTATTCATTCTATCGGAGCGGTGGCAGGAAAACTTGAGCGGATTTTTTCGGGGCACCGCTTTCTCTTTCTCCTGGCGGCAATGGACAAGGGAGGATAACCGGCAAAGGCGGGATCGGGAGTCCGGCCGGAGCCGGGAAGATCGGCTGTCTGCTGTCTATGGATTGAAACTATCTCCGGGTGTCCAGGAATCTCGGTACGCCGACCGTATTTCGCCCGTATCCCCGGGCCGCCTTCCGTCCTTCCCGCATCCTGAGAAGTTTCCGCCTCGTTTCTTCCGCTTCCCGCTCCAGCATGCCCATCAGGTCCCTCTCCACGGCGCGCAATTCGGTGAGGAGATCACCGAGCTGCGAGGGCTGCGGCCCCGCTCCTTCCCCGTCTCCCGGGAAATCCGGATGGCCGGGGTCCTCTGCTATTGCGACACCAGTGCTCCGCAGGGTCGCGTCAATACCATCGATCCTCCGGGCCAGGGCCGTCCTTTCCCGTAAAAAGGCGGCAAGGGCGTCATCGGTCACATCCCGGGATCTGAAGCGCCGCCTCATTCGCCGGGTCAGGTCGAGATACCGCCTGAAAAGAACCGCTTTCTCCTGCAAACCGGAGCGGGGATCCGGACTGTCAGGCCCCGGCATAGCTTACCGCCTGTCTTTTTTCAACCGCCGTCTCCGGCGGTTCATTCAGGTTCCCTTCCACACCCTTGTAAAAGATCTCCTTCCACGCGGACAGAAGCGTGTTCAAAAGACCGATGACCTCGTCGATGACATCCGCGTCCTTGTGCAGATCCGCATGGGTGATCCGCCGCATCATGTACTGGTAGAGTGAATCCAGGTTCCTGGCGATGCCGCCGCCTCTTTCATAGTCGAGGGAACACAGGAGGTCCGCGATGATGTCATGGGCCTTCATGAGGGCCTCGCCCTTTCCCGCATAATCCTCCTGCCGCAACCTTTCCTTCGCCAGTTTCAGGCTGTCCACCGCGCCTTCGTAGCACATGATCACCAGTCTTTTGGGGTCCGCCGTCATCACGTTGGCCTTACGGTAGGACTCAATTCCATTGGCATACATTCCTTCGACCTCCTTCTTTCATCCATCTTCTTTCATCCATCCAAGCCGATTCCAAAACGCCCCCTTTTGTCCGA
>CAZCVB010000236.1:0-3903 GCA_964501805.1 uncultured Desulfobacteraceae bacterium
ACCTTTCAGGACGAAAAATTCGAGACCCTCCGGGTGGCCGAAGCCCTGGGCGAGGATCTTTTCGCCGTGCGCCTGGACACGCCCGGCTCCCGCAGGGGAGACTTCCTCAAGATCATGGAAGAGGTCCGCTGGGAGCTGGATCTTCGCGGGTACGGCCATGTGAAGATCTTCCTGAGCGGCGGGCTGGACGAGGAACAGATCCTCAGATACAACGAGTTCGCCGACGCCTACGGCGTGGGCACGGCCATCAGCAACGCGCCGGTCATCGATTTTTCAATGGATATCGTGGAATTGGACGGGAAACCCGTGGCCAAGAGGGGAAAGCGGTCGGGCGCAAAGGGCGTGTTCCGCTGCAGGGCGTGTTTCGGGACCACGGTTCGGCCCCTGGGCCGGATGCCGGAGAAATGCCGGTGCGGGGGAGAGACGGAGGAGATCCTGACTCCCGTCAGCGGGGACGGCCCCCTACCCGGGCCGGCGGAGATCCGGGCGTTCGTCCTTGAACAGTTGGCCTACGTGAACCTGTAACCGGGCATAGGGCCCTGGAACATGGGAACCCGGAACCATCAATTCAAGGTAGAGCGCCTGAGCCGTTTCCTGGTCTACATGCTGGGGCACCGGCCGGATGAATTCGGGCTGGTGCCGGACGCGGAAGGGTACGTCACCTACCGGGAACTGCTCCAGGCCCTCCACGAGGAGCCCGGCTGGCGGTATGTCCGGCGGTCCCATATCAACGAGGTGCTCATGGGGAAGGACCGGGCCCTTTTCCAGCCGGAGGACCGGCGGATACGCACCGTTGACCGGCGATGGCGGATGGCCCCGGGCGGCGCGCCGGAAGACGTGCCCGGCATTCTCCTGACACCGGTGAGGCAAAAGGCCCATCCCGTGGTCGTGGAAAAAGGCCTGTGGCCGCCGGAAGGCCGGTTCCTGGTCCTGACCCCGGACCGGGATATGGCCCTCAGGATCGGAAAGCGCCGCGACCGGAAGCCGGTGCTGATGGAGATATCCGTGCCGGCGGCGGAAAAGCGGGGCATCTCATTCCACGCCTTCGGATGTCTGTACCTGTGTTCCCGGATCCCGGCCGAATGCATCACCGGCCCGCCGGTCTCCCGCGATATACTGGAACGCCGGGCCGCGGAAAAGGCCGCGACGGCGGCCCCCTCACCGCCGGTCCGGAAACCCGAACCCGGCACCTTCACGATGGACGCCTCGCGGGACCCGGACCGCCTCCGCAGGAGCAAGGGGAAAAAACGGAAGGGATGGAAGGAGGCGTCCCGGAAGATCCGCAAAGGGAAACGCCGCTGACCCGTCCTGTTTTCAATCCCCGGGCGGCCCGCCCCACACGTGGGCCTTCCCGGCCCGCTCCACGGTGACGGGGACCACCCGGTTCACAGCGCCCTCCATGGATGCGAACCGCACGGGCAGGTAATTGTCGCTGGTCCCCCGCATGACCTTCCGTCCTCTCCCGCACCACCCTTCCACCAGCACCGGGAACGTCTGCCCCAGACACCGGGCATAAAACCCGGCCCGTTTTCGCTGTCCCAGGTCTCTCAATTTCCCTGCCCGCTTCCGGATGGTCTCCGCGTCCACACGGCCGTCAAATGCGGCCGCCGCGGTCCCCGGCCTGGCCGAAAAAGGGAACACGTGGAGATACGAAACCGGCAGGTCCCTGATCAGGGAAACGGTCTGCCGGTGGGCGGCCGGCGATTCCCCGGGAAAACCGGAGATGATATCCACGCCGATGGCGGCAAGGGGGATGCGGTCGTGAATCCGGTTCACGAGGCGGCTGAATTGCCGCGCCGTGTAGGTCCGGTTCATCCGTTTGAGGACGGTGTCGTCGCCGCTCTGAAGGGAGATGTGAAAATGGGGACACAACCACGGCTCCCCGGCCACCCGCTCGATCAGGGCGTCGTCGATCTCGTCGGGATGGAGCGAGCTGAGCCGGACGCGGACCGGAAGCCCTTCCCTGCCGACGGCCCGGAGCAATCCGTCGAGGCGGACGTCTCCTCCCAGGTCCACGCCGTATTTCCCCAGGTGAATCCCGGTCAGGACCACCTCCCGGTGCCCCGCCCCGGCCAGGGCCGCCATCATGGAAAGGACCTCCGACGGCGGGAGGCTCCGGCAGGGGCCCCTGGCAAAGGGAACAATACAGTAAGCGCAAAAGGACCCGCACCCGTCCTGGATCTTCAGGTTGGCGCGGCTCCGGCCGGGAAACCGCTCCACGGGGAGGAGTTCGAAAGGCGTATCCGGCTCAAACTCCCGGCAGGCCGTCACCGGCCCCTTCTCCGCCGCCGCGTCCCAAAGGAGCCGGGGGAGCATGGCCTTTGAACGGTTATCCACGATCAGGCCGATGCCCGGGATGGCGGAAAGCGTCTCCGGAAACACCTGGGCGTAACACCCGGCCGCCGCCACCCGGCCTTCGGGATTCTCCCGGATGGCCTTCCGGATGGCCTGGCGGGACTGATGGGCCGCCCTCCGGGTGACGATGCAGGTGTTGACGATGACGGCGTCCGCCCGTTCTCCCCTCTCCGCCGGGCGCCACCCCGAACGGGAGAGGGCCTGGTGAAAATAGGCAGACTCGTACTGGTTGACCCGGCAGCCCAGGGTGATGATGCGGAAGGATCTTCCAGCGGAACGCGGTTCCCCTTTCATCGCGCCTCACCCTTTCCCCGCCGTCTTCCGGATCCACCCGCCGCCCAGGACCCGGTCGCCGTCGTAACACACCAGGGCCTGTCCCGGGGTGACGGCCCACTGGGGTGCGTCGAAAACAAACCGGACGGCGTCCGCGGAGAGGAGTTCCATGCGTCCCGGCGCGGCCCGGTGCCGGTAACGGATCTGGGCCGCAACGCGCGCTTCGGGGGGCGCTTCCACGAGCCAGTGGAACCGTTCCGCGTCCACCGTGTCGGAAAAAAGGTCCTCTTTCCGGGCCACGACGATCTCCCGGGTTTCGGGCCGGATCTCCTTCACATAGTAGGGCCTGGAAGAGGCGATGCCCAGGCCGTGGCGCTGCCCGATGGTATAGCGGTAGGTCCCGTCGTGCCGACCCAGCACCTCGCCCCGCGTATTGACGATCTCGCCCGGTCTCCGTGTCCCGGCCGCTTGCCGCGCCGCCATGAAGCCCCGATAATCGTTGTCCGGTATGAAGCAGATCTCCCGGCTTTCGGGAAGGTCGTGGACGGGAAGGTCCATGTCGCGCGCCATTCGCCGCGCCGCGGCCTTGGTCATGTCGCCCAGGGGAAACAGCATGTTCCGAAGAAGAGACCGGTCCAGCCGGTGCAGAAAGTAGGACTGTTCCTTTTCCCGGTCCCTGCCCCGCCACAGTTCAACGTCATCGGGCTCCCGGCCCCTTCTGAGCCGCGCATAATGGCCCGTGGCCAGGTACTCGGCGCCGATTTCCGCCGCATGCGCCCGGAGACAGGCGAACTTGACCAGTTCATTGCACCGGACGCACGGGTTGGGAGTAATCCCTTTGCCATAGGCGTCCATGAACGGATCAATGACCTTGCGGGTAAAGACGTCCTCCAGGTCCAGGACATCGAGGGGGATGCCCAGGCAACCGGCCACCCGTTTGACCGCCCGCTCCCGCGCCCGGCGGGCGTCGGGGGCCGCCGGAAGACGGAAATGGAGGCCGCGGACCGCCCATCCCCTGTTTTTCAGGAGGGCGGCGGCAAGAGAACTGTCCAGCCCGCCGCTCATGGCGACGACAACCGATGCGGCGCCGGTCTGCATGAGATGCCGTTCCCTCCCGGTCAGGCGGCCGTATGTTCGGCCGGCGAGTGAAAAATGACAACCGTCAAACGCATAAGGAAATGATCCGGGATTTTTACAGAAACGGGGCAGGAGGTCAACGGCCGTGCGCGGCGGGAAAGTCCGTGCGGCGGCGCGCAGGTCAGGATCCCTTCAATT
>CAZCVB010000237.1:0-3896 GCA_964501805.1 uncultured Desulfobacteraceae bacterium
CCGGATACAAAAAGGGCTGAAGGACTGCGCCGTATCCCGGAAGGCCGTGCGGGTGGACGACATCCGTTTTACGCGGCGCGACGGCTCCGAAGGATTCCTGGGCATCACCTTGACGCCCATAACCGACGATACGGATGAACCGGCGGGCGTCCTCCTGATGGGAGCGGACATCACGAAGCGGAAGTGCCTGGAAAGCCAGCTGGCCCAGGCGCAGAAGCTGGAATCCATCGGACAGCTTGCCGCGGGCATCGCTCACGAGATCAACACCCCCACCCAGTATATTGGGGATAATACGCGGTTCCTGCAGGACGCCTTCTCGGACCTGAGCCGGGTCCTCGACGCCTATGGCCGGCTCCTCAAAGCGGCGGAAGCGGCGGATGTTCTTGAGGATGTCATCAGGGACGTCAAGGCGGCGATCGAGGCGGCGGACGTGGAATATCTCATGGATGAAATCCCCGAGGCCATCCGCCAGAGCCTGCAGGGCATTGAACGGGTCTCCAAGATCGTGCTCTCGATGAAGGCGTTTTCCCATCCGGGCACCGATGAAAAGACGGCGGTTGATGTCAACCAGGCCCTTGAAAGCACCCTCACGGTGGCGCGTAACGAATGGAAATACGTGGCCGACGTGGAAACGGACCTTGATCCGGCCCTGCCCATGATCTCCTGCCTGCCGGCGGAATTGAACCAGGTGTTTCTCAACATCATTATCAACGCAGCCCATGCCATCCAGGAAAAAATCGGTAGCGGATCCGACGAAAAGGGGACCATCCGGGTTGAAACACGGAAAAACGGGGACTCGGTGGAAATCCGCGTAAGCGACACGGGATGCGGCATACCCGAAAAGATCCGTTCCCGCGTTTTCGATCCCTTCTTCACCACCAAGGAGGTCGGGAAAGGGACGGGGCAGGGGCTGGCCATTTCGCACAGCGTCATTGTGGAGAAACACGGGGGATCCCTGACGCTGGAAAGCGAAGAAGGGAAAGGGACGACCTTTGTCATCACGCTGCCCATCAGTGGACCCGAAGAATGAAACAGGAAAGCCGATGAAACGCCGCATCCTTTTCGTGGACGACGAACCCATGATCCTCCAGGGTCTGAGGCGCATGCTCCGGGGAATGCGCGGGGAATGGCACATGGTATTCGTGGGAAGCGGGGACGCCGCCATGGAGGCACTGGGGGAACAGGACTTCGATGTGGTGGTCACCGACATGCGCATGCCCGGAATGGACGGTGAATCGCTGTTGCGCCGGGTAAAAGAGCGGCATCCCAACGTGACCCGCATCGTCCTCTCCGGCCATTCCGAAAAAGAAGTCATCATGAAATCCGTGAAGGCGGCGCATCAATATCTTTCCAAACCCTGCGACGCGGACACGCTGAAATCGACCATCGGCCGCGCCTGCGCCCTCCGTGACCTTCTGAAAAAAGACGCCCTCCGCCGGTTGGTGGGGCGGATGGAGTCCATTCCGAGCCTCCCCTCCCTGTATGCGAATATCATGAAGATCCTGGAATCGCCCAACGCCTCCGTTGGAGATGTGGGGCGCATCATCTCCAATGATCTGGGGATGACGGCCAAGGTTCTCCAGATGGTCAACTCCACCTTTTTCGGGATCCGCCGCCACATTGCCAACCCATCCCAGGCGGTGACGTTCCTGGGACTCGATACGGTCAAGGCCCTTGTCCTGACGGTCGGTGTTTTCTCCTCGTTCGATCCGGAACGGGTTCCCTGCTTCGACGTGGACCGCCTCTGGAAACACAGCATCACCGTCGGCGCTCTCTCCAGGGAACTGGCCGCCGCCGCGGGTCTTGAGCGGACACGGGTGGACAACGCCTTCCTGGCCGGCCTGCTTCATGATGTGGGCAAGCTGGTCCTGGCCGTGAATGTGCCGGACCGGTACATCCGGGCCGTCTGTCCAAGGGAGGCTCCGGATACAGCGCTCTGGGAACGGGAAGAAAAAATCTTCGGATCCACGCACGCCGAGGTAGGGGCCTATCTCATGGGACTGTGGGGCCTTCCGAATTCCATCGTTGAGGCGATCGCGTTTCACCACTTTCCGTCCCGGTGTCCGGCCGCGGCGGTGGGCGTCCTGACGGCGGTGCACGCGGCCAACATCCTGGAACAGGCCGACCGGCCGGACCGGGACGGGGCCGCGATCCCGTCCGGAATCGACGAAGTCTATCTGGCCCGCCTTGGACTGAACGAGGCATTTCCCAAATGGCGGGAGATCGCGTTGCGCGTCAAGGGAAAGGAGGGACGAGATGGATGACCGGATCCTGGTAGTTGACGACGAAAAAAACGTACTGGCCGCCATCCGCCGGCAGCTTCGCAGGAAATTCGCCATTGAAACCGCGCCCGGGCCGGAAGAGGGTCTCGCCGCCATCCGGGAAAACGGGCCTTACGCCGTGGTCATATCCGACATCCGGATGCCGGTCATGGACGGAATCCGGTTCCTTTCCCTGGTCCGGGAGGCGGCCCCGGACACCATCCGGATGATCCTCACGGGAAATGCGGATCTTCAAAACGCCATCCAGGCGGTAAACGAGGGAAACATCTTCAGGTTTCTGACCAAGCCCTGTTCACCGGAGGTCCTGTCAAGCGTGATACGTCTCGGCATCAGGCAATACCGGCTGGTGACCGCAGAGCGGGACCTCCTCCAGAAGACCCTGAAGGGAAGCATCAAGGTGCTGACGGAAGTCCTTTCCCTTGTGAACCCGGAGGCGTTCGGGCGGTCATCCCGCATCAAACGATACGTTGTCGGGATGGGAGAGGTGCTGCGGGTGCCCCACATCTGGCGGTTGGAGGTGGCGGCCATGCTCTCCCAGGTGGGTTGCGTGATGCTCCCGGAAGAGGCCATCAAGAAACTTTACCAGGGAGAAGCCCTGAGCGGCGAAGAGGCCCAGCTTTTCGATATGCAGGCCCTGATTTCCGCCGATCTTATCTCCCACATCCCGCGCATGGGGAAGGTCGCGGATATCATCCGTTACCAGGAAAAACACTTCGACGGTTCCGGAAACCCCAAGGACTCGCGAAAGGGAGCGGAGATTCCGCTGGGCGTCAGGATATTGAAAGCCGCCCTCGATTTCGACATCCTGGAGGAAGGGGGCACCCGCGGAGAGGCGGCCCTCGATGAGATGAGGGAAAGGGAAGGCCGCTATGATCCCCGGGTCCTGGACGCGCTGGCCGCGGTGCTTTGCGGAAAGGAAAGATATATTGAAAAGAGCGTCCGTGTGGAAGAACTGGACGCCGGCATGATCCTGGAGGAAGACGTCAGGACCGTGAGCGGCCGCCTGCTGATCACAAAGGGACAGGAAACGGGCCCCGTTCTCATCAACCGTCTCCGGAATTTTTCCGGGAGCACCGGTATCCGCCAGCCGATCCGGGTGCGGGTTCCCGTGGGCCCGCCTCCGGGGACGGACCTGCAGGCACCTGAACCGAAAGCGCCACAATAAGCCGGCCGAAGGAGGAAGATCATCCCATGACCCACAAGATCCTCATCGTTGACGATGAACCGAACGTGCTCAGCGGGCTGCAGCGCCTGCTGCACCGCCGACGGAAGGAATGGAACATCTACTTTGCGCCCGGCGTGACCTATGCGCTGGAGATGCTGAACGACATCGACTTCGACGTCATTATATCCGATATCTCCATGCCCGGGAAGGACGGCTTCGATCTCCTCTCAAGCATCCGCAGTTCCGACCGAACGCGCGATCTTCCCGTGCTCATGCTCACCGGCCTTGACGACCAGGATCTCAAGAAACAGGCCCTGGAACAGGGCGCGGACGACCTCATCACCAAACCGGCCAGGAAGGAAGAATTGATGGCGCGCATCAACAGCATGCTGCGCCTGAAAAAATACCAAGACGCGCTCAAAGACCGGAACGTCCGGCTCCGGGAAAAA
>CAZCVB010000238.1:0-3882 GCA_964501805.1 uncultured Desulfobacteraceae bacterium
GATCCGGCAACTGGCCTACCGGCCGGTCACCGCGGAGGCCTTTTCCGGGACCGTGTCCCGGCCGGCGTTCCGGGAAAAACTCTCCCGGGAAACCCTCCTCCGGCTCCTCGAGGATTGCGGGTGGAACAAGGCCGAGGTGGCCAGGGAGGTGGGCCTGAGCAGGACCGCCATCTGGAAGTACATGAAAAAATGGGATATCCCGCTGAAGCGGCCGGCGTGAGCCGGGGTGTCCGTCCCCGCCCGGGGCGCGCAACAGGAAAAAAGCCGGGCGGTTCCGGGTGAAACGGCGGCGGGAAAGAAACAATGAAACAAACAATGAAACAATGAAAAGGACCCGGGGTCCGTCGGACGGTCGGGACACCGGGAGGAGACACGACATGAATCTACGGAAAATCACATCGCTAACCATGTTTATTTCCTTTATCCTTTGTATCCTGACAAGCGTCATCCTGTATATCACGCCGCACGGCCGCGTGGCTTTCTGGTCGGAGTGGCGGCTGTGGGGGCTGAGCAAGACACAATGGAGCGACCTGCACCTGAACCTGGGGGTCCTGTTCCTCCTGGCGGGTCTGCTTCACGTGTATTACAACTGGAAACCGATCACCGCCTACCTGAGAGACAGGACGCGGACGCTTCGGGTATTTACCGTCAATTTCAATATCGCCTTGATCCTGGCCGTTGCTTTCGGTCTCGGCACCTATTTCCATGTCCCGCCCATGAGCACGATCCTGGATATCAGCGAGTCCATCAAGGATGCCGCGGCCGCCAGGTACGGCGAGCCGCCTTACGGCCACGCGGAACTCTCTTCCTTGAAGATGTTTGCCAGGAGGGTGGGCCTTGATCTTGACAGGAGCCTCGAACTGCTGCGGCAGGCCGGCATCCGGTACGAAAACCGGGACCAGTCCATCGTCGACATTGCCCGGGCCAACAATCTCACGCCGAAGCAGGTCTATGATGTTATCCGGCCCGCGGAAAAAAAGAGCGATGCCGGGGCCCGTCCCGTTTCCACCGGGGCCCCGCCTCCCGGTTTCGGAAGGAAAAAACTTTCCCGCGTGTGCGCCGATTTCGGCCTGCAGGTCCCCCGGGTGCTTCGCGTCCTGTCCGCCAGGGGGATAACGGTCGATGATGCGGCGCACAGCATCAGGGAAATCGCCGCAAGCAATCACGTGAAACCGACGGCGATATTCGAAATAATCAACGAGGAGCGGTTCAGGCCCGGCGGATCGGAAAAGGGGAACCGGTAGCCCCCCTTCCGGGGGCGGTCATTCCCGCTTCAGCCGGCGGAGCAGCGCTTCCCGGATTTTTTCCACCTGCGCCTCATCTTCCACCTTCTGCCCGTAGAGGTCCCTTACGTAAAACACGTCCACTACCTGGTCGCTCCGCGTGGCGATCTTTGCGATGCGGATGTCCAGCCCCAGGTCGAACAGGGCCCGGGTGATGAGATGGAGCAGGCCGATCCGGTCGTCGGCGAAGACCTCCACCAGGGTAAAAAAATCGGAAGACCGGTTGTCCACCACCACCTGCGGCGGGCGGGCGGGCCGTTTTACGGAAAAGATGGACGAGGCGGATTTCTGCCTGAGGCGGCGGCCCGGGGAGAGCGCTCCCTTGAGGGTCTTTTCCACGTCCCTTCTGACCCGGCGCCAGGACGCGTCGGGATGGATGGGATCGGGGGGGGCGCCTACCGTGAAGATGTCCACCGCGGTGCCGTCCCGCCATGTGTACACCTGCGCCGAGAGGATATTGATGTTGTGAAGCGCCAGCACGCCCGCCAGGTCGGAAAAGAGCCCGGGCCGGTCAGCGGCCACAAACGTGATTTCCCAACATCCTTCCGCCGGATCGTGGCGGTGGGCCATGGCGAAAGCGGCGGCGCCGTTCCCCTTCCCGTCGATTTTCCCGGCGATGCGCCGCGCCATCCGCACGTGCCGGAGGATGTCCCGGGGATGCGTGTTCAGCAGATAGCGGGGCGACATCACCTCGATGAACGCCCCGGGCCGGGGGATGCCCCCCCGGTCCTTGAGCAGGGCGCGGGTCCTGGCCACGGTCTTCCGGACCTGCTGGGAAACCCGGGGCGTGGCCAGTTCCCCCTGCTCCAGGACATGCATGACCTTGAAGAAGAGTTCGAGGATCAGGTTGCCGCTCCAGGGATTCCAGGCCCGGGGGCCGGTGGCGCGGGAGTCCGCCCATGTGAGCAGGTAGAGCATCCTGAGCCGCTCCATGTTGCCGATGGCGCGGGCGCAGGCGACGACCACCTTTTCATCGTTCAGGTCCCTCCGCGTGGCGGTCTCGGCCAGGAGGAGATGGTTGCGGATGAGGAAAAAGACATTCCGGGCGTCCCGGTCCGGATAATGAAACCGGGAGAGGATGGCGCGGGCCAGCGCGACCCCTTTTTTTGCGTGATGCTTTTCCGCCTTCCCGATATCGTGCAGCAGGGCGGCCAGGAGAAGGACCTCCGGCTTTTTGAGATCCGAGAAGATATCCACGAGCAGGATTTCCTTCTGGCGGCCCAGGTTTTTGAGGTGCCGGACGGTCTCGATGGAATGCCTGCCCACGGGGAAGATGTGGTAGGCATCAAACTGGACCCGGTTGCTGATCTTCCGGAACTCGGGGATGAAGGCCTCCAGGAAACCGGTGTCCAGCATCTGGTCCAGGGCCTGCACGGCATGTTTTTCGTTCAGGATGTTCAGAAAGGCCCGGACCGCCGGGTTGTCGGACCGGAACCGGTCGTTCACCAGGAAAAGGAATTCGCGCACCAGGCGGCGCGCCTCCATGGAAAGGGTGAGCCCGGACGCGGCGCTGTATTCGAAGATGCGGATCAGGAGCAGGGGCCGGGACAGGATGGCGGTGGCCGAATGGAAATTGATTTCACCCTTGTCGACATCGAGGCCCTCTTCCCCGTATTCCGGCGGAATCTCCGCGCAGGGAAGGGCTTTCCCCGGGATATGGGCGAGGCCGAAGGATCGATGGAGGGATTTGATGGACGACATGCAGGCATGGAGTCTCCCGAGAAAGCGTTCCACGGCCAGGGCCCCGTCCCGGTCCCGGAACCCCATGTCCAGAGCGATCTTTTCCTGGTATTCAAAGGCCAGCCGGTCGTTCTTCCGCCCGGAGTGCAGGTGGAGCCGGTTCCGGACCGCCCAGATGAAGGCCAGGTCCTTTTTCAGACCCAGGTACTCGCCGTGGGAGAGCTTGCCCGTGTATTCGAGATCCCTGGGGACCCCGAGGCGGAAAAGGGCCTTGGCCAGCCACAGGATGTGGTGGTAGTCTCTCAGCCCGCCGATCCCTTCCTTGAGGTGGGGTTCGAGGAGATAGCTGGCGTCCCCGTACTTTTCCATCCGGATCCGGTCCTGCTCGTCCAGCCATCTCCCGAACGCGGCGGTCCGCCTGGAAACGATCCGGTCATACAGTTTTTCCATCAATGAAAAATAGAGGGGGGACGCCCCGCAGATGAAACGGGCGTCCATGAGCGAGGTGAGCACCTCGTAATCCCGCCTGCAGAGGGCCAGGGAGTCCCGGATGGTCCGGATGCCGTATCCCAGGTCGAGGCCCAGATCCCAGAGCGGGAAAAAGATCTCGTCCGAAAGGGCCTTGGCGGCCGCCGGTATCCTCTGGCCGAACAGGATGATGATATCGATGTCCGAATGGACGCAGAGTTCTTTCCTGCCGTATCCGCCCACGGCCAGGAAGGCGAAGGCGGTCTTCCGGTTGAAGAGCCGGCGACCGGTATCGCCTTCCTGCAGCATCCGCCTGAAATACTGGTCCATGATTTCCGTGTAGGCGGCCTGGAAAGCACGGGGCGTCTTTCCCGCGGAAAAGCCCTCCAGCAGGCGGGATCGCTCTTCCCTGAGTTCCAAAAAAGGGGTCGTCATCGGGTCGTTGTTCCTG
>CAZCVB010000239.1:0-3861 GCA_964501805.1 uncultured Desulfobacteraceae bacterium
ACCCCGCCTTTCCCAGGACCCGCGCGCATTCATTGAGGGTGTTTCCGGTCGTAGCCACATCGTCGACAAGAAGGACTGTTTTCCCTTTCACCACGCCGGGGTTGTTCACCGCAAACGCGCCACGCACGTTTCTGCGGCGCTCCTCACTGCCGAGGCCGCTCTGCGGCGCGGTGTGCCGAACCCTCCTCAGGGACAGGAAGTCCAGAGGCGTAGCCAGGCGCGCGGCCACGTGCCGGGCCAGCAAAAGGCTCTGGTTGTATCCCCTTTGCCGCAGGCGTTTGGGATGCAGGGGCACCGGCACGGTCATGAACGTACCGGAACGTTCCACCCGTGCCGCAGCAAATTCCGCCAGGAGCGGGCCGAGTGATCCGGAAAGAAGGGTTTCACCGCCGTACTTGAACCGGTGAACAGCCTCCCGGACAGCGCCCCGGTAGAGATATCCGGCATGGATCCTCTCGAAAAACGGCCTTTTTCTCAGACAGGCCTCGCATGTGTGGTCATCCTGCCCGGCGGACTGAAATGGCGCCGCGCACACGGCACAGCATGGAGACGGCACCGGCATGAAATCTGCGGCACAGGCGGAGCAAAAAAAGCCGGCAGTCGTTTCCGGCTCCGTCCCTTCCAGGAAGCGTCCGCACGCATGGCATGTCGGCGGATAGACGATATCCACAAGGCTGCGGAGGATGTTCATCTCTTTGACTGGCGAACGAACTCTTCAAAAGGGCAGTCCGGGTTGATGCCGGGGCACGCCTCCTTGGCCAGTTCCCAGTTGTCCCGGTCATTGACAATGGCAGGGAAAAACGGCCAGAGGGAGCACCGGTCCGGTTTCACGGGATGAATCCGGCAGTTTTCTTCCGGGTCGTAAAACAGGCAATACCCGTCCCGGCCGGTACGGATGTACAACCGGCCGTGTCTGTCCTCGCAGGCCCTGGCGACAAACCGCTCCGGGGTGGTTTGGAGAAAACGGGCGATTCTTTCGATTTCCTCTTTTCCCACGGAAATGCCGCCTTCCCCGTAGCAGCACTCACCGCATGTCAGGCATTCAAACGCTTTCATTGGCTCCATTCCTGTCCGGTGATCACTCAATGTAGCAGGCTACCCAGGCTCCAGTCAACCCGCAGACGCAGCCGTCTGCCGCTGCCCTTTTCCCGGTAGACCAGGTGGCCTTCCCGGATCCCGTATTCAAAGAGCTCCCGGGTCACCACCACATCCCGGGTGCAGTATTCGATGAGTTTTTTCATTTCACCATTTCGAAACCATTCCACGGCCTGCAAGCCGTCTGCGGTTTTTCCCTTGCTCAGGGTTTCCTTTGCAAGATGATCGAGAGAAAGCCGAAACCCGAGCCGGTTGTGGACATCTTCCAGGATATCGAAGGTCGGCAGGGTATTGAAATCCATGCCGGTGTACGCGCCCAGGACCCGGTAGTCAAACCGCTTCACATTGAAGCCAACGATCAGATCGGCCTTTGCCAGGTGAGACAGAAGGGTATCAATATCATCTTCTTCATAGGCAACAAAGCGATTTTCCACGCTGTCATAGACCACCGCCACGGAAACACGCATCAGGTGAACATTCCGCCAGCCGCCCACATCCTGAGCAAGCTTCCGGGTCTCCAGATCGAAAAAGACCACACG
The DNA here is from genome assembly GCA_964501805.1 of uncultured Desulfobacteraceae bacterium. Taxonomy (GTDB): domain Bacteria; phylum Desulfobacterota; class DSM-4660; order Desulfatiglandales; family Desulfatiglandaceae; genus CAZCVB01. The sequence continues at coordinate 1,635 of CAZCVB010000239.1, forward strand.
GGGTGCCTGTTTCGTGACAGCGGGAGCACCCGCCTCAGGCGGCCCCGCGGCGGGGGCCTTTCCGCCCGTCTCCTTTGCCATATCGGGCAGGGAGACCCGCCCCAGCAGGCATTCAATAATCAAAACAGCTGCCTGCTTGTCCAGTGGTTTGTTCCCGGAACCGCACTTGGGGGAATGGATGCACGAGGGGCAGCCGTCCTCGCATTCGCAGGTCCGGATATGTTCCAGGGTCTTTTCCAGCAGGTCTTCAATAATTTCAAAGGCGTGTCCGGCCAGGCCGACCCCGCCGGGATAGGCATCGTAGATAAAAATCGCGCTCTTGCCCACCTGGGTGTGAAAAGGGTAGCAGATGCCGCCGATATCGTTCCGGTCACACAGGGCGAAAAGCGGGAATATGCCGATGGCGCCGTGTTCAATGGCGTGAATACCGCCCATGAAATGTCCCCCTTTCGCCTCCACATAGGCCTTGATCTCCGGCTCGATCTCCAGCCAGAGCCCCCGGGTCTCGAAGGTCTGAGGCGGCAGGTCCAGGGGGAAAACCCCCATCAACTCCTGGCCTGTCAGTCCCCGTTTTTCGTACCCTGTGACCGTCTCGGTGACCCGGAGCTCCCCTTCACGGACCAGGAACTGGGCCCTCGGCCGGCTGCGGAGGGTCCGGATGATCTCGGTTTCCTTTTCCGTCCGGACCCGCGTGAAATAGTGCAGATCCGAGCGGTGGGCGACAATGTCCTTTTTCCCCAGGATCAGCCGGTCCACGACGTACTGGCGGGCCCGGTGCAGATAGATCGCGCCCGGGTGACATTCCTTGAACGCCCTGCCCCCGTCAATGGTGCCGATGGCCTCGCCCGTGTCCCTGTCGAATATGGTATATGTACTGCCCGTGGATCGGATATTCACATGCCGCTGGGGATTGCGCCTGGCAGACACCCACGCGGGTTCGCCGTCCGCGGTCCGGAACAGGGCCCCCTGTCTTTCCAGGATTTCCAGGCGCGAGCTCAAATTCACGGGCCAGTATTTCCCGTCCGCAAGGGTAATCGGCGCTTCGGCCGCCGCGCACGGCAGGTGCGCCTCCACCACACAGGGGTTGTTCGGGTCCAGGACGGCTGCCTCGAATGACCGGTCGAACAGGTCCTCCGGGTGTTTGACAAAATACTGGTCCAGGGCATCCGGCTTGGCCATAAGGATGATCAGGGATTCCCTGCCCGCGCGCCCCACGCGGCCTCCCCGCTGCCAGGTATTGATAATGGTGCCGGGGTAACCCACCAGCAGGCACACGTCCAGGTAACCGATGTCGATCCCCATCTCCAGGGCACTGGTAGAGACCACCCCCAGCAGGGACCCATCCGCCAGCCGCCTTTCGATCCGCCTGCGCTCCTCGGGCATGAATCCGGCGCGGTAGGAGCTGATCTTCCGCCGGAGCCGCGGAGACAGCCGGGAGACCCAGACGTGAATCAGTTCGGTCACCTGGCGGGACTGGGTAAACACGATGGTCCGGAACCCCCGCCGGACGCAGTCCACGAAAAGCCTGGCCGCGGAAAAGTTGGGACTTGTCTCCGGGTTCAGGAAAATAAAATGCCGGCCCGCCCGGGGCGCGCCGGAGGAACGGGCCACTTCGAGCCTTTCCCCGATCAGGCTCTCTCCGAACGCCCCGGGGTTGCTCACCGTGGCCGAGGACAGGATAAACTGCGGGCGGGAACCGTACATGGCCGCGATCCGTTTCAGCCTGCGGATCACCTGGTTCAGATGAGACCCGAATATGCCGCGATAGGTGTGGACCTCGTCCAGGATGACGAATGACAGGTTTTCGAAGAGCCGTTCCCAGTTGTGGTGGTGGGCCAGGATCCCCCTGTGGAGCATGTCCGGGTTGGTGAAAAGGATCCGGGGCATTTCCGTGCGGATCTTTTTACGCCGGTACGGGGTGGTATCCCCGTCATAGATCCCCGCGGATATCTCCGGATCGCCGAACACCGTCAGCCATTCGGAAAGGGATTTCATCTGGTCCTGTTCCAGGGCCTTGAGCGGAAAGACGTACAGTGCCCGGACGTCCCTGTTATTGAGGATCCCTTCAAATACCGCCAGGTTGTAAATCAGGCTTTTGCCGCTCGCCGTGGGTGTGGCGACAAGGACATTCGCGCCCTTTCGCAAATGCTCAATGGCCGCCACCTGGTGGCTGAAAAGCCTGTCCAGGCCAAGGGTCTGAAGGCCCTTTCGGATATCCGGGTGAAGC
>CAZCVB010000240.1:0-3833 GCA_964501805.1 uncultured Desulfobacteraceae bacterium
TATATCAAGCCGCGCCGGAACTTCTTCAGTGTCCGCAACGCCCTGTTCGTCGGGAATCCGGCGGAATGGACGTCGTCTCCCCGGCGCGGCGGGGCGTGATACCGGCCGCATCCAGCGTGGTTTTCAGGTCTTCCCACGAGATCCCGTAGTCCTCGAACGTCCACCGGTCCGGGTCCCCGCACCGGTCCTTCACATAATGGTAGTCGAGCCGGAGCGCCGTGCTGAGCCGGTAGTACAGGTCGATGTTGGCGGCGGGAAGGATCTCTATCACCCGGGTTCCCGGGGAGCAGAAGACCAGGTTCGCCAGGGCCGATCCGTGGGGGGCGACGATGACGCGGGCGTCCCGGAAAAGCCGGACCTGGTCCCGGAAACAGAGGGTTTCCGGTTTTACCTCCCGGAACCCGTATGCTCTCAAGCGGTCGATGATTTCCCGTTCGTTTTTCAGCCGCCGGTGGGCCGCGGATTCCCGGGAAAGAAAGATCCGCCCGCCTGCCGATACGGTCCCGCCCGCCGATACCGGGAGAAAGCGGTCCCGGAGGTACCGGATCGCCCAGGCGGGGAACTCCCGGCCGTTCATGATCTGGTGACAGGGGACCACCAGTTTCCGGGCCGTCAACAGGGCCACGTCTCCGGAGTTGATGATCCGGCGCGTATCGATCCCGGCCAGTTCAAGGGTCTCCCTTTGAAAGGGCCGCCGGTTTTCGATATAGATGCCGTCGATCCGTTCGCGGACGGCGGCGAGAATCGCGAACCGGGGAAGGACGTCCAGGAGCCAATGAAAAAAGTACCGCTGGTTGGACGCCGTCAGGACGGCCACGTTTCCCGTGTAATACGCCAGCCGGGGAAAGATGGGATGGGGACGGATATAGCGGCCGCGCTTGATCCAGCGCTGATACCTGCGGCCCTCCCGGTGCTTGTGGGTCCCCCCGTCGATGAGGCGTCCCTTTTTGTCGAAAACATACCCCAGGCAGTTGGCAATGCCGTTTTCCACCACGATGCTGTGGGCCATGGCCGTCTCAATGGCCCGTGACGCGGTCCACGGCGTTCCGGGAACGGCCGGGACGGGATCCGGGGCCCTGAACAGGGCCGGCCGGTCAAACGCCTTCGGGTTGAAGGCCCGGTAGGAAACAGGCCGGTACCGGAGGCAGCCCGTTCATCTCAAAAACCGGACAGGATGGAAGAAGAGCCCGCCGAAAGGAGCCGATTTCGCACGGCGGACAGGGAAATCGGAAGGTCCCTGTTTTTCATGCATGACGGCCATCGTCTGCCGGCGGTTTGTCTGGAATCATGGCATGCACGGCGCACCCGCTATCGACGGCGGGCCGGTGACGCAACGGTTGGGTCCTGCCGGCCCGGCGCTTTTACGAACGGACCAGCTTGGATATGGTCATGATGGATTCGTTCATGGCGTCCAGGCGATTGATGAGGACCTCGATAAAATAATCTTTTATTTTGTCCTTGATGACCGGCTTGGCGTTTTTGAAGAAATTGGCGTCTATCTTGATGGCCAGCACGTCCTCGCTGGCGATGACGTTGCTCTGGCGGGGCCTGTGGGAAAAGAAAGACATCTCTCCGAAGATTTCGCCGGGCCGCAGCTTGGCCAGCCGGATGGGCGTTTCATTGACTTTCTTGCTGATGAGGACGCTCCCCTTCACCAGCAGGAAGATGGAGCTGAAAGGCTCCCCCTCCCTGATGATGGTATCTCCCTGACGGAATTCGCACAGGGTATGGTCCATCTTGGCGAACTGTTTTTTTTCCTTCTCCGAGAAGGCCCTGAACATCGGCATCTGTCCGATCATCTCATAAAGCGACATCTCTTTCCCCCGCTGGCCCGTGTGTCGACGCCCCGTCCGAAAGAGGGCATCCCCCGCCGGATTCCGATGGAAACAGGGCATAATAAAAAAATTTTATCAGAAAAGCCGTGGATTGGCAACCGGCCGGACCGTGTGACCGGAGGGGAAGGGGCGCGGGCCGGGTTCACGCAAGCCATACCGCTTCGAGGTACGTCACCGCAAAATCGACCACCAGGCCCGGCCGGTTGGCGGTCAGGTCCCAGGAGACGAAAAAGGCCAGGTCGTCAACCGCTCCGGCCGTTTCCGGAGCGCAGCGGCCGTCAATGAGTTTCCTCGCCTCCCGCACCGTGGCCTGGATGATGTTTTCAATCCCGATCATCCGGTTGAGGGGCTTGAGGTGCGCGGCGCTCTCGAGCTGTTCCACGGCCTCGTCCCAGTGGATTCCGGGAATCTTCCGGCGCAACACGTAGGCGTTCCCGCGATCCCGGATGACCAGCAGGGGCGGATTGATCCGGACTTCGGCCTGCCTGGCCCGCGCCCCCGAGGTGGTCGGCCCGAGACGCTCCAGGAACCGCTGGCGGTCCAGAATATCGGGAATCTGCCTGGCCTGGGCACGTTCGAAGATGAAGGTCTCTCCATCGAGGGTGATTTCCTTCAGCCGCGTGGGATCGAATCCCAGGTCCATGAGATCCCCGATGGTGAAGGCATAATCATCCGGGAGCCCGCGCTCTTTCAACCAGGCCCGGGTGCTGGGCCGGCGGTAATTGGGCAGGGCCTCGATGCCGCGGGCGGGCTGTTTCCTGAAGGCCTCCGGCAGGCGGCGCCACAGGGCCGCGTCCCCGCTCACGAAGGAACTCCCTTCCGCAAACCCGGACGGCGCATAGGACTGCACCGGAAGGGCCGCGATTTCCGGGCGTAATACGATCTGTTCCAGGGACTCCCCACCCGTGTAACCGATGAGTGTGGCGATCCGGCGCCTGAAGGCGATGAGTTTGGTCACGAAGCGGGTAAACATGAAACGCATCAGCGGGAGGGAAGATTCCTTGGGTTGCGTCCGGGTGTCGAAATAGGCGAGCAGGGCCTCGTGCAGTTCCCTGAATTCGTCAATGGTCCGGCGGACCATCAGCTCGTTGTCCCGCATGTCGATGGCGGTCCGCTTCCGCTCCAGATGATGGATCAGTTTCAGGATCGGCTCCCGGAGGGGCCTGCGCTGCATCCGGGGCGGGACATAGACCATGTAGTTTGCGGCGGCGCCCGCAATGCGCTCCCCGGCGACGGTCTCCAGGGGCTCCCAGGCCTGCTTGAAATAGATGTGGTACGTGGGATCGTCCCCGGGGATGATGTTGTCAAGGATGCCCACCGCGGATTTTTGGATCAGGAATTCCCTGAAATATTCGAGAATGCGGTTTCCCAGGCCCTTTTTTCTGAAAGGGGGCGCCACTTCCACGTATACCAGGTAGTAACAGGGAATCGGTTTGCGCAGGTACAGCATGTTGAGGCGGCCCAGGGTCTCGCCCGTCTCGGCGTTGATCTCCAGGACCTGGAAGCCGCTTCCGGAATCCCGGGCGTTCAGGCGGTCGATCCTGGCGCCTGAAACGGTCCTGTTCACCAGGTCCCAGAGATTGTTGAACAGATCGGACATTCCCGGGGAATCCGGGGAACCGGCCCGGATCCCTTCGTCGATCAGGCCGATCAGGCCCAGCCGGTCATTGAGGCCCAGCCGGGTTTTCCCGGCGCCGCCTCCGGTCCCTGCCCTTCGTTTCCGAGGGGTCTCTGTCATGATCCGTCTCCCGTCCGGCGGAACAAAAAAAGCGGAGCATGTGCTCCGCTTCTAAATTAACAGGAATGAGACGCCGCACACGCTAAGGCACCGGGATCCTCCCGCTAAAATAAAAATAATAGATGTGTGCCGCGTGCGTGATCATTTCATCATCTTCCAGGCCGTCGCAAAGCCCGGTTTCCCGCCCGCTTTCCGCGTCCGAACCGGGCTAAATCGGCTTTGTTGAACAGCCGTATTCTTTTTTGTTTTATCCTGGTTAT
>CAZCVB010000241.1:0-3831 GCA_964501805.1 uncultured Desulfobacteraceae bacterium
CACAGGAACGGAGAAAAAGGGATAGGCCCGGAAAAAGGCCCGGCGGGAAAAGACCCGGCCCCTTTCGGCCGCGGCCACGGCATTCAGGACAACCGGGCCCCATCCCATCAGCCGGAACAGGGGGTTGGTTTTTCTGCTGCTGTATTCAAAGGCATCAAGACCGTCGGCCAGGTGCAGCCAGAAGATTTTCGCCTCCGGGTCCAGACGGCGGAAGCGCCTTGCCTCCGGACAGATCTCCCGGCTGCACTTTTCACCGTAACCCGTCCGAAAGCGGAGGTCCATCCCATGGTTTCGGGCCGGATGAAGCAGGCACCCCACCTGGCGGCATTCCCGGTCCAGGTACCCCAGCGCCCAGCAGCTGAAACCGGTGATGGGCGAAAATCCCGTTCCCTTTTTCCCCAATGCGGCGGTATTCTCCCTGAGCATCCTCCGGATGATCAGGCGGTGATCCAGGTGATCGTATCCGGCGGGACGGATGGGCGGACAGCAGGCGAAACAGGTCTTTCCGTCTCCGGGAAAACAGAGGGTAGGTTCAAAAGAACGGCCCGGTGTCCGGTCGTCTTCCCCGCGCTTCGGCGCATCAGGCATCACTTCCGCCACCTCTTTTCCGAGGGTTCCGGACGGTCATTTTCCGCCGCTCCCGCGCGAGGGCCCGTTTGTCCACCACCCGGTCGGACTCGTCCACGATCTCCCGGCCCAGGATCTCTTCCAGGATGTCTTCCAGGGTAATCAGGCCGGCCAGGCCGCCGTATTCGTCGAGCACCACGAAGAGATGCTGACGCAGTTTCAGGAACTCCGTCAACACCCGGTCGAGCCCGGCCGTCTCCACCACGAAATGGACCGGCCGCATGAGATCCGTCAGGGCCGTTTCCTTTTTTCCCTCCGAAAGGGCGACCAGGAGTTCCTTTGTCAGGACGATGCCCACCACGTCTTCCACGGTCTCGTCGTAGACCGGAAACCGGCTGTGTTCCCACTGGATCCCGAGCCGGGCGGTCTCTTCCAGGGTGAGATGCTCACTCAGCGAAAAGATCACCGTCCGGGGCGTCATGACGTCCTTGACCCGTTTCTTTTCCAGTCCCAGGATCCGTTCGATGATCTGTTCCTGGTAGGGCTGGATGGCGCCTTCCCGAAGGCTCATCCGCGCCATCACCAGGAGATCCCCGGCGGTCACGGTGTCCCGGCCCCGGTTCCCGGAGATCAGCCGGGTCACCAGGCCGCACATCCAGATCACCGGCGTCATCACCCATACAAGGCCCTTCAATGGGTGGGCCACCACCGGTAACAGGGCGGTCCCGTACAGCACGCCGGCCGTCTTGGGAATGATTTCCGAAAATACCAGGATGACAAGCGTAAAAAAGGCGGAAAAATACCCGAGCCATTCGTGGCCGAAGACCGCACTGGCCGCCGATCCGGCAAAGGCCGCGCCCGCCGTATTGGCGATGGTGTTGAGGGAGAGGATGGCCGCGATGGGCCGGTCCACGTTTCCCCTCAGGTCCCTGAAGATCCTTCCGGCCGATTTTCCGGACTGGGCCATGGCCTCGACATGCCGCCGGGGCACCGCGTACAGGACCGCCTCAAAAAGGGAGCATCCGGCGGAAATCAGGACGGCGAAAGCGACCGCCACGATGAGTTCGAGCATGGAAGATTTCCTCTGTGCTGGGTTTATCGTTGATATCCGGACCGCCGTTTCCGCGGCCTACTCCGCCCGGACACCCGGCCGGGGTTCCCTTTTTCCCGAACGCAGGTCCTCCGGCCGGTTGATATTGAAAAAAGAGGACAGGTCCGGATCGTACCTGCGGATCTCCTCTTCCGTCACATGGCGAACGGAGACCTTTGGAAAAAAATGGAAGATCTGGTATTGGCGGGCATCGATAAGGCGTTTCACCTCGGGAAGGCATCGCCGGCCGTAGATGGCATGGAGGGGCTCTATGCGCCATGATATCTTCGGCACCACCACGTCAAAGGCACCGCGGACCGCCGCCATGTAGCGGATCAGTCCCGCGTTCAGGGCAGGCATGTCACAGGCCACGAAAAACCCGGCCGCATTGCGGATTACCGTGAGGGCCGTGTAGATACCGCCCACGGGGCCCAGCCCCTTGATCAGGTCGGCGTACATGGGGAGCCCGAGGTGGACGTATTCATCCGGGGTGTTGGTCATCAGGATGACCTCGTCGAATACCGATGCCATCACCCCGATGACGCGTTCGATCAGGGGGGTCCCGTTGACCTCGACAAACGCCTTGTTTTTTCCGTACCGGCTGCTGTTTCCGCCGGCAAGGATCACGCCGGTAACATCTCTGACAGGTTCCATATCGTGAAAAACGACTCCTCCTCCCTGCTTGCCGGCGCCGGGCCTAACCCGATTCGGACGGATTGAACCCGATGATGCGCCGGGCGTGGCTGTAGATACGATTGGATTCCTTGGCCATGTCCAGCAGGGTGACATTATAAAACTTGGCCGCATCCACGGCCCTGGAAGTGGGCCGGGACATTGCCACAAAGGCGGGGCACCCCGCCCGCACCGTCTTGAGGATCATCTCCAGGCTGGCCCGGCCGCTGGTCACCAGGATCTTGTCATCACAGGAAATCCCGTTGATGAGGGCGGCCCCGATCACCTTGTCCAGGGCGTTGTGGCGTCCCATGTCCTCGCAGTGAAGCACGGGTCCTCCCCCGGCATCGAAGAGCACCGCCGCATGGGCCCCGCCCGTCATCTCGTAAAGGGGCTGGAACTGCGGGAGGGCGTCCGGAATCCCGGTCAGGACATCCATGGAAAACCGGCTTTTGCTTTTCACCCGGCGCAACCCCTCGCTCAACCCGTAATAATTGTCTCTCCCGCAGATACCGCAACTGGAATAGGAAACCCGCCGGTCCCCCGGATCCGAAACCGGCGGCAGCCCCCGGGAAATGCGAACACGGGCTTCGATCATCCGGTCGCCGTTTGATCCCTCCTCCACCGAAATGACGCAGTCTTCGATCTCCGACACATGGTTGATCAGCCCCTCGGTAAAAAGAAAACCGCATACCAGTTCGCGAGTCATGTGGGGGCTGAACATGACCAGGACCCGTCTCGCGTCATTGATGATGATCTCCAGCGGCGATTCCACGATAAGATCGCATGTCTCCCGAAGAAACGCCGTTTCCCCACGGGTGAAACAGCGAAACCTCTTATGCATGTCAGTGGCTCGCATGATGCGTCACTCCCCCGCCCCCTCTCCCACGCCGGCGGGCCGGGTTCAGAGAAACCCGCCGTCGTTGTCCGGGAACGGAGCGGCCAAAAAATATTGTCAATTGATTGACATCCATGATATGATAAGAAAAATTCATCAGGCACACGGGCCTGTCGGAAAAGCGGCCTTTCTGGAAGCGGGTGAAACGTCTCCATCCGGAGGCGGCGTTTATCAAAGTCCCGCTTCCCAGGCGTATCCGAATCCCCCGGCACGTTACCGCTGAGCAGCGGGTTTCCCGGGAGACGCACTCAATAAGCGCCTCCTCTGCCAGCCCAACCACGGAAACGCGGGGGCGAGGGATGAGGAAGATACCGCAACTGGACGTTTTTCGACAGCCTCCTGGTGCCGGGAAAGGGCTGTTTTGAGTCGAAGCGATCTAATACAACTGGAGGGCGTAGTTGCCCGGGTCCTGGGTGGCGGTACCATGGAAATCAAATGCGACAACGACCTCACCCTGCGGGCCGTGCTCTCCGGCCGAATGAAAAAACACCGGATCAAGGTCATGGTGGGGGACCGTGTCCAGATCAGCGTTTCTCCCTATGACACATCCCACGGCCTCATAACCTACCGGTTTTGATCCCGCCGGAACCGGTTTCCCGTCCGT
>CAZCVB010000242.1:0-3778 GCA_964501805.1 uncultured Desulfobacteraceae bacterium
ATCCATCCAATAGACCGGAATGAAAGGAAAAAACATGAAAATCATGCAGGTCGGAACCGGGCGCTGGGGAACCAACCACCTTCGTGTCCTGATGAATCTTCACGTGGATCTTTACGTGGCCGAGATCTCGGAGGCGGCAAGGGCCGCGTGCGTGGAGAAGGGGGTGCCGGAGGACCATGTCGGCGGCGACTACCGCACCTTCCTGGACACGGTGTCGGCCGTGGACGTGGTGACGCCGGCCCCGACCCATTATGACATGTGCCGGGAGATTATTGGAAAGGGCAAGGACGTGTTCATGGAAAAACCCCTGGCGGAGACCGCGGCCCAGGCCGAAGAGCTGGCCGGGCTGGCCGCCGATGCGGACGTGATTTTCCAGGTGGGGCATATCTTCCGGTTCGACCCGGCGGCGGACTTCATCCGGGACTACCTCGAATCGGGACGCCTGGGCCGTGTGCAGTCCATCCGGGGAAATTTCTCCGGATTCAAGCGCCCCCGGTCCGACGGCGGCGTGACCATCTCCGACGGTATTCACTTTATCGATTTTTTCAACTACCTCATGGGCGGTCTCCCGCTGAAGGTCATGGCCCGTTGCGAGGATCTCCTCGGGAGGGGAATGGACGACATGGCGTGGGTGTGGCTGGACTACGGAGGCGTGGTGGGGATGGTTGAGGCCAACTATTTTTCCCCTGAAAAAAAACGGCTGATCACCATCATGGGAGAGGATGAAACCCTGGTGTGCGATTTCACCTCATCCCAGGACAAGATCCGGATCCACCGCAACCGGCATGTCCTGGATCACGACACGTGGAAGGCCGTCGGCGGGGAGGTGATTCACCAGGAGATCCTGCCGGCCGAACCCCTGCTCCTGGAACTGAAACATTTCCTCCATTGCGTGGAGACCCGCGACCTGCCCAGGGCCCCGGCCCGATGCGGCGTGGATGCCATGAAGGTGGTGGAGGCGGCCATGGCATCCCACCGGGAAGGCCGTGTCATTTCCGTCCAGGCATAACATGGCATCGGCCGGGGGACATCCGTCGGGATCCGCCATGGAGGCGAACAGGCTCCTCTGGCCGCTCCTGGTATTCCTGGCGCTTCTGGTATCCGTTTCCTTCCAGGGGTCCCGGGGTCTCTATGAAACCAGCGAAGGCCGCTACGCGGAATGCGCCCGCGAGATGGTCGAATCCGGGAATTATCTGGAACCGACGCTGGGCTACCGGCCCCACTGGACCAAACCGCCCATGACCTACTGGGCCATCGCCGCGGGCATCCGCCTGGCGGGACCCGGGGAATGGGGGGTCCGCCTTTTCAATTCGGCGGCCTTTTTTCTCACGGTGCTGGCCGTGGTCCGGATCGGCACCGTGCTCTGGGACGCCCGCACGGGCCTGATCGCCGGCCTCATCTACGCCTCATCCCCCTTCCCCGTTTTCGGGGCCTACGCGGTCACCACCGATACCCTTTTGACCCTGTTCGAGGTGAGCGCGGTCCTGTGTTACCTGACGGCGTTTTATGCCGCGGCCCCACGGAAACAAAGGGTCTTCACCACGGCCATGTGGGGATTCCTGGGCCTGGGGTTCCTGACAAAGGGACCGCCCGCGCTCCTGGTCCTGTTGCCGGTGCTCTTGTGGCATTTTCTCCACCGGGACCGGCCCCGGATCATCGGGCTGGCGCAGATCGCGGCATTCGCGGGGATCGGGCTTTCCTGGTACCTGGTGGTCTGTTTCCGTCATCCCGGCCTGATGTCGTATTTCATCGGGCACGAGGTGGTGGACCGGCTGGTATCCCATGCCGTTCACAACCCGGAGTGGTACAAGCCCTTTTCCCTGTATCTCCCGGTACTGATCCTGGGGGCGGGGCCATGGTGCTGTTTGGGCGTCCGGGCCTTTTGGCGGAAACGCCTGCTCCGGCCCGGACGAATACGGGCATCCTTCCGCCGGAGCGGTCCCGGCGCGCTGATGCTCTTGTGGCTGCTTCTCCCCCTCGCGGTTTTCTTCATCGTGGAGAGCCGTCTCCATCTCTATGTCCTGCCGCTGTACGCCCCCGTATCACTTGCCATCGCCAGGGCGATCTCCGGGGGCGGGGAAGGGGAGACGCGCCTGTTTCTGAAGCGGACGGTCCTTGTCGCGGTGATCACGGGATTTGTCCTGGTGGGGCTGAAGGGCGTGGCCGCCGTCCTTCCCGCCCGCAAGGACATGCGGCCGCTTTATGCCATGTGCCGCGACGCGGGCGGCATGGAGGCCCGTTTTGTGGCCTTTGACCGGCCGAAACTCTATGGCCTGCAATACTACCTGAACGGCAGGCTTGAGCGGGTGTCGCGCCGGGGCCGGGCCCCGTGGGCGGACGCCGCCGTGGAGGAAATGATCGGGCGGATAAAAAAGGGAGAGATAAGGAGATCCGTCGTATTCATCTGTTCCGGAAGACAGGAGCCGAAACTCGTCACCCTTCTCAGGAGATCGGGCATCGATTCCAGGCGGGTTGAAAGCCGCTACTGGATCCTCCGCGTGGTGCCGGGAAAGTGACGGCGGCCCCTTCTATCTACCGTTCCCGCTTCCCCGCGATGTATTCCTCGATCATCCGGTGGGCCTTCGAATCGGTGAACTGCCGGGGAGGATGCTTCATGAAATAGGCGGAGGGTGAATAGAGGATGCCGCCGATCCCCCGGTCCAGCGCCAGCTTGCAGCACCTGATGGCGTCGATCACGATACCGCCCGAGTTGGGGGAGTCTTCCACGGAGAGGCGTAGCTCCAGGTCCATGGGAACGTCCCCGAAGAGCCTTCCTTCCATCCGGATAAAGCAGATCTTGTTGTCTTTCTGCCATGCCACCCAGTCGCTGGGGCCGATATGGATGTTTTCGTCTTCCAGCCGGCGCCCCCCCATCTGGGACTGGACCGATTCCGTCTTGGACGTCTTTTTGGAGATGAGCCGGTCCCGGTTGAGCATGTTGAGAAAGTCCGTGTTTCCCCCGGTGTTCAGCTGGTAGGTCCTTTCCAGACGGACCCCCCGGTTCCGGAACAGGTTGGTGAGCACCCGGTGGACAATGGTGGCCCCGAGCTGTGACTTTATGTCGTCCCCGATGATGGGCAGGTTTTTCTCGGAGAAACGGGCCGCCCACGCCGGATCACTGGCAATGAAAACCGGGATGTTGTTGATCAGGGCCACGCCCGCCTCGAGTGCACACTCGGCATAAAAACGGGAGGCCTCCTCGGAACCGACCGGGAGGTAATTCAGCAGCATCTCCGCACCGGAGTCCTTCAGGACGCGCACCACGTCCGCGGCGGAGGGCTGGGGGTCCCCTGCCGGCACGAACGTGCGGGACTCCGGATAATGTTTCATGTGCGGCGAGATGCCGTCCAGGATCCGGCCCATGTGGACCGTGATCCCGGTCTTCGGGATGTCTTTGCAGAATATCTTTGTACAGTTGGGGGGTGCGAAAACGGCCTCCGCCACGTCCTTCCCCACCTTCCGTCCGTCGATATCGAAAGCGGCGACCACCGAGATATCCCTGGGCCGGTATCCTCCCAGGTCTTCATGCATCAGGCCGATGGGTTCTTTCCGTTCGTTGCGGCGGTAATACTCGATTCCCTGAATCAATGAACTGGCGCAGTTTCCAACCCCGACGATCGCGATTCTGATCCCGCTCATTCGTACCCTCCAATCCAGGTGCCTTGTTCGTTTCCATCCATAAATGGCTATTTTTCACAATCTCAGCGTCAATCTGCGGGATCACTTGTGCGGCGTACTACAGTACGCCTCCGCGTAATCCCTTGATTTCCTTGATCTT
>CAZCVB010000243.1:0-3775 GCA_964501805.1 uncultured Desulfobacteraceae bacterium
CGAATGAATCTCAGGGGAACGGGAAGGAATATGGGTTTTCCGCCCGGAAAAGGACGGGATTCGAGGACGGGCTGAATGGAAGCGGGGGGAAAGAATGGGACCGGTCAGGACATGCCGGCGGAAAAAAGTTCCCCGTCCGGTTTCATGGTCGCTGTTTGGATGCCCGTATTTTGTGAATTATAGGGGAGTTGAGCGAAAGTGCCGCACCGGCTTGTTCCGGCATCGTTTTTGCAAAAAAATCTGGATAACGGCCTTTGGAAAAATTCCTTAAAAGGCGCTTCGGGATCCCTTGGACGGGATCGCACCGGGGAAGAAGGAGGATGCAATGGTATCCGGGGTTTTCAATCTGATCGACGGTTCGCTGATCCAGGAACTGAGGTTCAGCACCATTTCCAATAACCTTGCCAACCTGGGCACCACCGCCTTCAAAAGGGACGTGATTGCCTTCGACCAGATGCTCAGCATGCGCTATCTGTCCCAGACCGACTTCAGACCCGGTCCCGTCACTTACACGGGAAATGACCTGGATATGGCGCTTCCGTCAAAGGGATTTTTCAAGATCCGGACGCCGCAGGGGATCCGGTATACGAGGGATGGGACTTTCAGCCTGGACCGGGAAGGAACGCTGGTTACCCGTCAGGGGGACAGTGTCCTGGGTGAAAACGGGCCCATCCGGATCAGCGGGAGGAACGTGACCGTCGGAAAGGACGGAACCGTGCGTGTGGACCGGAAGCCGGCTGGCCGGATACTGGTGGTGACCGTTGATCAATCGGAGTTCCTCAAAAAAGAAGGGGGATCCTACTATCGGTATCAGGGACCCGAAGGCGGGGTCCGGCCGGTGTCGAATCCTGTGGTAAAGCACCGGTATCTCGAACGGTCCAATGTGAATCCAACCGCGGAAATGATCCGGATGGTGGATGCATTCCGCGCCTTTGAGTCGGCGCAGAAAGCGCTTCAGACCATCGATGAAATGACCCGGAAGATGATCGATGATTCGAACATGGGTTAAAGGAGGATGATATCATGCTAAGGGGATTGTGGTCGGCGGCATCCGGAATGGCCGCCCAGAGGCTCAGCATCGACGTGATCGCCAATAATCTCGCCAATGTGAACACCGTGGGGTTCAAAAAGAGCCGGCCGGATTTCCAGGACCTGATGTACCAGACCCTGTCCGAGGCCGGATCCCGGACGTCCGACGGGAACCAGATCCCCACGGGAATCCAGATCGGCATGGGCGCGATGCCGGTGGGCGTTCAGAAGATGTTCATGCAGGGGGATTTCAAGGAGACAAAAAACGAACTGGATGTCGCCATCGAGGGGAGAGGCTTCTTCAAGGTGGTCAGCAACGGTGAGGATCGTTATACCCGGGCGGGAAATTTCAAGCTGGATACGGACGGTTACATCTGTACCCCGAACGGAGACAAACTTCAGCCGGAAATGAGCGTCCCCAGCAATACGGTCTCCGTGAGCATCGACAAGACCGGGACCGTCACGGCATTTGATCCCGACGGCACCGGCACGGCCCTGGGCCAGATCGAGATATATAGCTTTCCGAACCCGGCGGGTCTCTTCAGCATGGGGCACAACCTGTACCGGCCCACGGACGGATCGGGCGACGCCATTTCCGGGACACCGGGTTCCGACGGCATGGGGACCATCGCGCAGGGCTTTCTGGAGATGTCCAACGTGGACGTAGTCCAGGAGATGGTCTCCATGATCATGGCCCAGAGGGCCTATGAGATCAACAGCAAGGCCATCCAGACGGCCGACAGCATGCTGCAGATCGCCAACAGCCTCAAGAGGTAGTCTCCATTATGATCCGATGCGCCGTTTTCATGCTTTTTCTGGCCTGCCTGTGGGGGATCCCCCAGGGCTCCCGTGCCGGGACGGTCGGTGACCCGATCCCGGAAGTTTCGGGGTCCCGGGGCACGGTCACGCTTTCGAAGCGGGTTCTCGAGAGCCTGTTTCACCGGTATGTGTGCAGTAGTCTGAGGAAGCCCGGATCGGATGTCCTGGTCTCCAGGTTCCGGGTGACGGGAATGCGCCGGGGATTGCCCCGGGGCGGGGTGAACGTGCGGTTATACCGGAAAGACGGACGACGCCTCACTGGAAACGTGCATCTTACGGCCATTGTCAGCGCCCGTGGATCCGTGGTCGGGAAGATGAATCTTTCCGCATGGGTGGATGTGTTCCAGCAGGTGGTCTGCGCCCGGCGCAACCTGAAAAAGGGGACCGTCATCGGCGCCGGGGATCTCTACCTGTCGCGAAAGAACCTCTCCCGCCTGTCCCGTGATATCCTGAAGCGCATAGATGGGGCCGTTGGATTGAGGGTCCGCCACAATGTGAAGGCGGATACCTGCATTAAAAGATGGATGCTGGAACGGTCGCCGGCGGTGGAGCGGGGGGACCGGGTCACGATCCTGGCGGAATCCGGGGCCCTGAGGATCACCGTTCCGGGGAAGGTCCTTGAAAAAGGCTATCCGGGCGGTCTCGTCCGGGTCCGGAACATGATGAGCAGAAAGGAGATCTTCGCCCGGGTCGTCGATAACCTGACCGTTCGGGTCGATTTTTAGGGGAATGAAAATGGTCTGTCGATATTGCGCCGTCCTGTTTGCCGCGGCCCTGCTTTTTACGGGGTGCGCGGGTGTGCCCGTGAACCGGCCGGAGCCGAAAGATGTTCGACGGATCCGGGAACCGGAGATTCCCTGCATTCCGGCTCCCACGATATCGGAAGGGTCGCTGTGGTCCGAGACCCGCGGCCTGCTTCTCTATCCCGACCGCCGGGCGCGGCGGGTGGGGGATATCGTCACGGTAAGGATCGTGGAGGATCCCGAAGCCGAGCTGAAGGCCAACACCAAGACGAGCCGATCATCAACTCTCGCCGCCAAGCTGAAATTCCTGGGGTACATGAAGCTGCTGGCGGAAAAACATCCGAGGCTGGCCCAGAAACCGGGAGAGGACGATTTGATCAATTCCACCCTGGAATCAAAGTTCGACGGGAAGGCCTCGAGCGACAGGGACGGGCATGTGAAGGCGTATATCTCCGCCATGGTCGTGAGGGTTCTTCCAAACGGGAATCTTCTGATAAATGGAAAACGGGAGATCAAGGTGAATCGCGAGACCCAGTATATCACCCTTTCGGGTATCGTAAGGCCGGAGGATATCAGCCCGTCCAACGAAGTTTCCTCCACTTACGTGGCCAACGCAAGGATCACCTACTCGGGTGTCGGTCCCCTGGCCGACAAGCAGGGACCCGGCTGGTTGGGGAGGATCGTGGACCATGTCTGGCCGTTTTAAGCATCTGTTGACGATCGTCCTGGCACTGTGTCTCTTTCCGCCGGTAAACGGGTTCGGCGCCCGGATCAAGGACATCGCGTCCATCGAAGGCATCCGGCCGAACCAGCTTTTCGGTTACGGCCTGGTCATCGGGCTGAACGGCAGCGGCGATAAAAGCGGAAGCGATTTTACGGTCCAGGGGCTTGCCAACATGCTGGAACGTATGGGAATCCGCGTGTATGCGAAAGATTTGAAGGTCGACAACGTGGCCGCGGTGATGGTCAGTGCCACGCTTCCCCCGTTCGCAAGGATCGGCATGAGAATCGATGTCACGGTCTCTTCCATCGGCGACGCCAAGAGCCTGCTGGGAGGGACCCTTCTCCTGACCCCTCTCAAGGGGGTGGATGGGAAGGTGTATGCCCTGGCCCAGGGAGCGCCTTCCGTGGGCGGATTCAGCGCCGGGGGCGCGGCCGGGGGAGGCGTCACCAAGAACCATCCA
>CAZCVB010000244.1:0-3767 GCA_964501805.1 uncultured Desulfobacteraceae bacterium
TCAACGGTCGCCGCGCCAGGCCCGGCGGAAATCCCGATGATGCCGGGGACGCCCGGATTCAATCCCCGAAACTGATCCCGATCTCCCGGGCCGTCTCCACCGTGTCTCCGTCCAGGGGCACGCACTTGGTGCGCCCGATAACCTCTTCAAGGGGGATCCCCTTGATGTCCGGCGGATCCAGGGCCACCATGGTGCCGATCTTGTTGTTGGCCAGCAGACGGACCGCCGCGGCGCCGAACCGGAGGGACAGCAGCCGGTCAAAGGTGGTGGGGGAACCGCCCCGCTGGAGGTGCCCCAGGACCAGTGACCGGGTATCCTTTCCTGTTCTTTCGGCGATCTCCCGGGCCACGTAATCCCCGACGCCGCCGAGGATCACATCCTGCCGCCCCACTTCACCGGATCCCTTGTCGATGATCCGTCCTCCCTTTGGAACCGCCCCTTCCGCCGCCACCACGATGGCGTAGCGCTGGCCCTGGAGTTCCAGGTTCATGATGTGTTCGGCGATCCTGTCAAGGTCAAAGGGAATTTCAGGGATCAGGATCACGTCGGCCTCCCCTGAAATGCCGCTGTTAAGGGCGATCCATCCGGCGTGGCGGCCCATGACCTCCACCACCATCACCCGTTCATGGGAACGTGCCGTGGAATGCAGGCGGTCGATCGCCTCCGTGGCAATGCCCACCGCCGTGTCGAACCCGAAGGTGATCACCGTTGCGGCCAGGTCGTTATCGATGGTCTTGGGCACGCCGATCACGGGGATGCCTTTCCTGTACAGGTCATAAGCGATCTTGAGACTCCCGTCCCCACCCACGGCGATGAGGCAGTCGAACCCGAGACGCTTGAAGTTCTGTACCACCTTGTCCGACACGTCCCGGATCGCGGTCTCTCCGGCCATGTTGGTAATGGGCATCTCGAATGGATTCCCGCGGTTCGTGGTCCCGAGAATCGTTCCCCCGAGGCTGGAGATATGCCAGACCTTCTCCGGGGTCAGCGGGACGATCTCTTCGGTATCCAGGAGCCCTTCATAACTGTTCTTGATGCCGTACACCTCCCAGCCGCGGTTGAAGGCCGAAAGGGCCACGGCCTCGGTCACCGCATTCAGGCCCGGGGCATCCCCCCCACCCATGTTGATGGCGATCTTCAGTCTGTTCGTCATGGAACCTTCCCTCCGGCGTTTACAGGATTTTGGATGATATCATAGGGTATCGGGGAGGACGAAACAAGCACAAATCCCGTCCTTCTCCTTCGGGTCCCGGTCGGCGCGCACCGCACATTCCCCTTGAATATATGCACGGTAAACAGTAAACTCGCTCCGAAGTTGTAAAAATCGCGGGCGCGACGGAGACTGGCCCGAAGGACACGGCGATCCCCGGGGCCGGTTCGAACGCACAACCGGGGATGCCCGGGAACATGAAAACCGATGGACAAGACGAAACAGATCCAGTCCCTTTTCCGAGAGGCGGTGGTTTATCACACGCAGGGCCTGTTCGACGAGGCCAGGGAAAAGTACATGGAAGTCCTGGGACTTATCCGCGGGTTCCGGGGGCTCCGGAACAGGGATCATCTCGTGGGGATGATCACCAAAAAGCTCAACGAAGTGGCAAACGACGCCCGCCGTTTCGAGAATCCCGCGGCCGCGCCCGTGATGACGGAAACGGAACAGACCGTGGTCCGGGAATCCCTGTTTGCCGCCGCGGATAAAAAAACGGACGCCCATGCCTTTGACGTGGCCGTCGCTCTCCTGGGGTTCGGCCAGTTCGAGAGGGCCCTGGAGGCGTTCTATGAGCTCCTGGAAAGAGGGGCCCTCCGTGTCCAAGCCGCCAAGAACATTATCCGTTGCCACCTGTCCGCCGCTTCGCTGGAACGTGCTGTGTCCGAATACGAAAAATGGCGCGACACCGGCCTGTTTGAACCCGGAGAGATCGAGAAGATCCGTGTCTTCCTGGAGGCGATCCTCAGGAAAAAAAGGGCCACCGGTGAACTTTCACGCGTGGCGGCCGGACCCGGCGCCGTCCCCGAAGGCGTGGACGAGACGGCCTCCCTGGACATCATTTCCATTCTCATCCGTTTTCACGACGGGCCGCAGAAGGGGATCGATTTTTCCTTCGATGTGGCCTCGCAGACCGATGACATGGTCAGCATCATCGTCCCGGGAGAAGAGGACGGCCTGCTGAACTACGTGGAGGTGGGGCACCGGCTGGAGGACGTGCAGTTTTTTTCCCCCCTCGCCGTTCTCAGGAGCGCCGGGGTCCTGTGCTCGAAAACGAGGATCAACTCGGGACCCAGGGAGGGAAGCTACAGCCTGGTCCTCCGGATCCTGGAGACGTGAGGAGGGTTCCCATTGGACTCAAACCCGGACAGGGACATAGAGGAAATCGCGGAAGAGATGGCGGATAACCTGCTGGCCACGGCAAAGGGCGCCGACCGAAACGGATCCCGGGAGGATCCCGACCCTGATCCCGCGTTCCCGGTAAAGCCCATGGTCCTGTGGGCCGCGGCCGTCCTGGTCCTGAGCGTGGTCCTTTCGCTCTTCCTCGGAAGCGGAAAGAGCGGTCCGGATACCGCCGCGCTCATTACCGCCATGAAAACGGACATCGCCCGCCTCGGGGAGCGGGTGGCGCGGCTGGAGGCCGGGCTGGAACGGTTGTCCCGCCTGGAAAAGCGGACAGGGGTCATTGATGGTTCGGTATCGGCCCTTCGGCGGTCCCTCGGATCCCAGGCCGGGCGGCTGGAAGATACGCGCAAGGCGGTTTCCGCTCTCAGGAGAAAAGTGGCCCGCCTGTCGGCAGGCAGGGCCGCCGGGTCCGCGGCCGTTAAATCCGGAAAGACCGCGGCGGCGCGATATCACCGCGTGCGCGCGGGGGAATCCCTGTACCGCATCGCCCTGAAATACCGGACTTCGGTGGCGGAACTGCTTCGTCTGAACCACATGACCCGGGACCAGACAATCCATCCCGGACAGAAACTCCGGGTGCCTTAAGCCGGAAAATGAAGATAACGGACGAGATATTCCAGGTGGGCGGCGGCGGGTTTACCTCCATGGAAGACGCGGCCGTCTATCTCATCAACTT
Organism: uncultured Desulfobacteraceae bacterium; assembly: GCA_964501805.1. GTDB lineage: Bacteria > Desulfobacterota > DSM-4660 > Desulfatiglandales > Desulfatiglandaceae > CAZCVB01. Next base: position 3,069 of record CAZCVB010000244.1, read on the forward strand.
TGATGGTCATGCGGCCCTGGTGGATGCGGGATGCGGCCGTTCCATCGAGATACTGTTCGACCGGATCCGGGCCTGCGGCGTCGCGCCGGAACATATCGAGTACCTCCTGATCACCCACTGCCATTACGATCATACCGGAGGCGCCGGAAAGATCAGGGCCATGACCGGATGCCGCGTGGTGGCCCACGAACGGGACGCCGTTTTTCTGGAAAGCGGTGATAACACGGTCACGGCGGCCGGGTGGTACGGGGCCTCCCTCGAGCCCGTCACGGTGGACCGGAGGCTTTCGCTTCCCCTGGAGGAAATCGACCTGGGCGGAAAACCGATCACGGCCGTCCATATCCCCGGACATTCTCCCGGATCCGTGGCCTACCGGGTCGAATCCGACGGCCTCCAGGTCCTGTTCGGCCAGGACGTGCACGGTCCCCTGGATCCGGCCCTCCTCTCGAACCGGGAGGCGTATCTTCTATCCCTTGAACGGCTGCTTTCCATGGAAGCGGATATCCTGTGCGAAGGACATTACGGGGTGTTCAGGGGAAAGGGGACGGTGGCGCGGTTTATCCGGTCTTTCATGGAGGGGCCTCCGGACGGGCTGGATTGAAGCCCAATACGCCTGCCGTTAACCGCATTCCTTTCTGTTCTCCCGGAGATCCATTCGGGACGGCCGCGCTTTCCTTCCGCTCCGGACCTCCCGGGCTG